>DASYBP010000781.1:0-13030 GCA_036500715.1 Rhodopila sp. | reverse complement strand
GGTTACGAGACAATCGACCCGTCGACCAATCCGTTCTACTCGCATTCCTATATTTTCCAATTCGGATTGCCGTTCAAACATACCGGTTTTCTCACGACCACCCACGTCAACGATACGCTCGATGTCTACGCGGGCCTGGATACCGGAACGAATACGACCTTCGGTCCGCTGGGTGACAATAACAGCGCGCTAGGTGGGATCGGCGGGGTTAATCTGACGCTGATGGGCGGCAATCTGACCATTCTGGCCCTGACCCACATGGGTCCCGAACAGGCCTCGCGGGTGCTCTCCCCGGCCGGCTTCAACGCCGACGGTCAATGGCGCTTTTACAACGATATCGTCGTCACCTACAAAGCAAATACCGCGCTCACGCTCGTGACGGAACTGAACTGGGTCCGTGACGATTTCGGCTTCGCGGACAAGGCAGTGAATGCTTTCGGTGCGGCGCAATATGCGTCATATACGTTGACCGATACATTGACGTTGAATGGTCGCGTCGAACTCTTCCGTGACGACAACAATTTTTTCGTCGCGGAGTTTTCAGGTAACAACGACCCGGTTCGATTCCAGCAGGGCCTTGCCCCGGTGTCACCCATCCATGCCGCTCCCGGCGGCAGCACCACCTACGGCGCACTGACTTTGGGAGTAACCTACAAGCCGGCGTTACCGGCCCCTGTCTCCGGCCTGTTGCTTCGCCCGGAGGTCCGCTGGGATCACGCATTTACTGACAACGATCCGTTCAACCAGAATCCGCCAGCCTTTACTAAAGGCACGGCAAACCAGTTCACGCTGGCCGCCGACGCGGTCATCACCTTCTGAAATGGATGCGCCCGTGGCCAAGCCGCGGCTTGACTCAACGGCCGGCCATCGCGCTGGCCGTCCCTATAGTGTAAGCCCGCCATCAACTGTGACGGTCTGACCCGTCACCATCGCTGCACCGAAGCCCAGAAACAGAATGACCTCGGCTAGGTCCTCCGGCTGACACCGACGCTTCAACAGGGCGCGTTCGATCGACTGCTGCCGCTCCTCGTTTGTCCATTCCACCATCCAGGAGCTGTCGACCGCCCCCGGGGCGATCGCATTCACCCGGACCTCGGGCGCCAACGCCCGGGCGAGGTTCTGGGTTAGGCTAACGACGCCTGCCTTGGTGGCGGAGTACGCCAGGCTGCTGCCGGCTCGGCCCAGACCGGCGATGGAGGCGGTATTGACGATGGCCCCGCCAGCGGCTTTTAGCGCCGGCGCCGCTGCCTCGGCGCAGCGGAAGACACCCAGCAGGTTGACTTCCAGCAGTGTCTTCCAGAGATCTTCGGTGATCAGGTCCAGATCTGGTGGCGCGATACGATGCCGAGTGCCCGGAGTGCCTGCGTTGTTGACCAGCAGATCGAGCCGGCCCAGATCGTCGATGGCCTTCAGCACCATCGCCTTCGCCCCAGCCACCTCGCCCACGCTGCCGGGCGCCATGATCGCCTTCCCGCCCGCGGAGACAAGCTTGTCCACCGCCTCTGGCCCACGCGGATCGTCGCGAAGAAAATTCACCGCCACGGTGGCGCCGAAGCCCGCCAACATCTTCGCGGTAGCGAAGCCAATGCCCGACGCGCCGCCCGTCACCAGAGCGGCCTTGCCCGTGAGATCATATCGGATCATGTGCCCTCCATTGGGCCGATCGCCCGCAGCGCCTGTTTCAGCGCGAGCAGTTTTCTGTCGCGCTCCTGGAACAATTCCTCAGGGGCGCGCTCACCCCAGTCGAAATACCCCTTGCCGGCCATCACGCCGGTGCGGCCTTCGGCGATCAATGCATCCAGCGTCTCGCTGCGGTCCCGCGGAACCGGTGGCGTGTAACTTCGGTTCTTCATCCCCTGTTGCATCAGCAACAATCCGGTGAAGTCGGCCTTGGCCATGATCCCCAGGATCGGGATGCGCAACGCTAGCCCGTGCAGCACAGACTCGTCGATGTCCTTTGGCGTGACCAATCCCTCGTCCAGCAGACGATAGACTTCAAGCTGCATTGCGGCCTGCAGCTGGTTGGCGACGTAGCCTTGCACCATCTGCTTGAACACCACCGGCGCTTTGCCCATCGCAGCGACGATGTCACGTACGGTTTCGACCATCCCGGGTTTCGTGTTCGGGCCGGGGCAAAGGTCGACGAGATCGCACAGATAGGGCGGCGTGTACCAGTGCGCGATGATGGTGCGTTCCTGCAGTCCGACAGGAACCAACGGGAAAATATCCAGGTTGGACGTGTTGCTGGCGAGGATCGCGTGCGGCTCCATCATGGTCTCCAGTTGCACGTACAGAGCGCGCTTTGCGTCCGGTCTTTCAACCACCGCTTCGATCACCAGCGTCGCGCCCTTTACTGTGTCCGCCAGCGCGGGCTCGCAGCGTACCGCGCGCGTCAGACGCTGGCGGTTCCAGGTGCCGTCTGCCTCGCCGGCCTCCGCCAGTGTCGCCAGGGCTGTAGCCATCAAGCCGGGTGCCCGCGCCAACGCTTCGGCACTGTTGTCAGTCAGGCGCACCTGGTGACCGCCCAACGCGAAGACCAGGGCCAGCGCATGGCCCATTAGGCCCGCGCCCACAACCGCGACCTCGGCCATTACGCACCCCCCGGCAACCAAGGCTCCGGCGCTCTGCAATCAATATCAGTCGCGACGTCGACGACCACTGTCTCATCCGACGCCAGCGCTTCACGCAAGGCCGGACCGATCTGCGACGGCTCCTCGACGCGGATTCCACGCAGGCCGAAGACCCGCGCCACATCGGCGAAATTGGTGGGGCCGAAGCGCGCGAGTTCGGCGACATCGCCGGGCTTGTTGCCCTGCTGGCGCTGGATGTTCGGCCAGCCTTGCCCGAAGCCAGAGTTGTTGTTCACCACCAGCACCACGGCGATGCCGCGTCGACGCGCGGTTTCCAGTTCCGTCAGGTGGTAATACAGCGCCCCGTCACCGGACCAGCAGATGACTTTCCGACCTGGTGCGGCGCATTTCCCACCGAGCGCCGCCGGGAAGGACCAGCCAAGCGATCCGGCGGCGCGCAGGTAGGTTTGCCCTTCGCCGTTCAATTCGACCAATGAACTGCTCCAAATGCTGGAATAACCGGTGTCCGCAATCAGAATGCCGTCGGCAGGAAGGGCGCGTGTAATCTCGTCGCACAGCCGGTCCGGCCAGATCGGTGTCGCGTTGCTGGCCAACGCGGCCGCCCGGCTTTGCCGCCAGGCCGACATGGTGCCGGCGGCACGGTCGGCAAACGTGGTATCCCGCGTCGGTCGGCTCAGAGCGGCGATCAATGCAATCAATGTTGCTTTCGGGTCGCCCATCACCCCCAGAGTGTTAGGGTAGGATCGGCCGATATCGGTGGGATCAAGGTCGATCTGCACGCAGGGGGTCGGGATTGCCGGAATGCGCCAGGTATGGGTGACCTGATCGCCGGTCTCACAGCCGACGAACACCACCAGTTCGGCCTCGTGCACGATCTGGTTAGCTGGGGGGGCGGCGTAGCTGCCGGCGCAACCCACCGACAAGCGATGGCGTGTCGGTACTAGGCCGCGTGCCCCCAGGGACGTCGCGATCGGCGCTGCCAGCAGTTCGCCCAGGGCTAAGATTTCCTTGCCGGCACCGGACGCCG
The DNA here is from genome assembly GCA_036500715.1 of Rhodopila sp. Classification (GTDB taxonomy): domain Bacteria; phylum Pseudomonadota; class Alphaproteobacteria; order Acetobacterales; family Acetobacteraceae; genus Rhodopila. Next base: position 9,412 of record DASYBP010000781.1, on the reverse strand, counting down.
TTGCGCCCTCGCCTGCCACGATCACCACCTTGTTTGCGTGCAAAATGCGTTCGGCAGCGCGTTCGACCTCGGAAGCGGGCGCGACCGGTCGATGTGGCGGCAGCGTCATCTGAAACACCGGATCGGCGGCAGGGATTTCGGAAACCAGTCCGTTTTCGACGACCTCGGCCAGCAGGCCGTTCAGGTCCAGATGCGCCGGCCGCGGCGTGCCCGTCATCGCCTCCCGCCAGGCCAGCCGCATCAGGCGCGGCAGGTCGGCGGCCTGATCCACCCGGGCGGAGAATTTCGTCACCGGCGCAAATAGTGGGGCGTGCGGTATTTCCTGATAGGCATTACGATGCTGCATCGATGGCGGCTTGTGCCCGGTCATCGCGATTACCGGTGCACGCCCTAGATAGGCATCCTGCAAACCGGCGGCGAGGTTCGCCGCGCCGACCGACTGAGCGAAACAAACTCCGGGCCGCCCGGCGACGCGGGCGTACCCGTCGGCCATGTAGGCGACCGCTTTCTCGCTGTGTCCAAGTACGCGCTGAACGCCGAGTGTACCAAGTTCGATCAGGGTGCGGCGCAGCACCGCGTCGATGAAGAAGACGTGTGTGGTACCGTTGGCGGCCAAGCTGCGAGCCAGAAAATCGGCGCCGGTGACCGCTTCGGTCTGGGTCATGGTTGGTTCCCCCGATAGCATGGTGCAGCTTAGATCAACCCGACCGCGAGTAAAATCCGGCGGCCCGGGACCTCATTCCGTTCGCGCCTTCCGCAGCAGGTCGTAGCGCAGCCGGGCATCCCGCATCGCCTTGGCGCGAGAAAATTCTGCTCGTGCTTTTGGCGACTAACATCGCGCCGTTTTCGCAGGGCGAGGTTAAAACCAACACAGAACAATAGCGTTGTTCGCGTCAAGGCCGGAGCGCACTCTATCCTCGCTCGGTTTGGGAGACACTCATTTTTTCGACGACAGACCCATGAACGGCGCCGCGCGAGCGCAAGGCGCATCCCGCGACTGGTATCGAAATCAATGCCGTATCCCAGGTGAATGTCGCCGCGCTTCCTCGGGCAGCTCCGGTACCGTGAGCCACACCCAGATCAAGTTGGCCACCAGCAACACGGCGGTGACGACGAACACCCAGCGGATGCCAAGACCGGCCGCGATGCCTCCGCCGGTCAGTGGACCGAGCGAGTTGCCAAGAAAGGTTGCCGAGGAGGTCATGCCGTAGATGGTCCCACGGTTCTCCCGCGACACGCTGCGCCCGATCAACGCGTTCGCCGTCGGCAGGATGCCGCCGATAAACAGACCGACGGCAAAGCGTTCAGCTACAAACACCCAATAGTTGTCGACAAAAATCTGCGGCACGCTGGTCAGCGAGGCGCCGGCGAGGCAGATCAGCAGCACTTTGCGATAGCCGATCACGTCGCTGCGTTTGCCCAAGAACGGGGAAGACAGCAGATCCGCGAGCCCGCTGATGGAAAAGGCGAGACCGGCGAGGGTAGCGATTTGCGGCGGCGATCCGATCAAGGCCTGCACAAAGATCGTAATGACCGGCTGCACGGTGCGCACGCTGAGCTGTGCCATCAGCAAGACCATGAACAAGGCGCCTAAACCGGCCGATCCGGTCAACAGCCCGACGCCCGTGAATAGGGACCGCCGTTTGTCCACCGAGACGACTGGGACGAAATTCTCGGTCACCACCGCCCAGACAAGAGCCAGACCGACACAGGTGATGCCGGCGCACCAGAAAAATGGTGCGCGAAAGCTGCCAGTGAGGTCGGCCAGCACCCCGCCGACCAGCGGGCCGACCAACGAGCCGACCAGTTGCCCCGATGCGAGCCAGCCGAGCGCGTAGCCCAGCCTCCGCTCCGGCACTTGGCTCGCCACGAGGGCGATAGCGGCGGAGGAAAACCCGGCGAACGCACCCATGACCGCGCGCGCGCCGAAGAATTGCCAGACGTTGGTCGAAAGTCCCATCAGCGCGGTGAACAGCGCGATGGCGAAGCTGGATCGCAGCAACGACAGCTTGCGCCCATGCCGATCGGCCAGGCGACCCCACACGGGCGAAACGAAGGCCGCCACGAATGACGTGGCGCCATTGATGACGCCCGACCAGATATCGACGCCCGTCGTGGTCGCGATACCGAGCTGCGGCAGCATCAGGGGAATGATCGGGCTCAGAAAGCTGATCGCCGCGGTCATAACGAACTGAATCCCGACCATCGCCCACAGGGTTCGCTGCCATCCTGTTTCGGCGGGCCTTGGCGCCGGGAAGTCCCCGCGTGTGCTGTCCGGCGCTTCCTGCATCGGCCGACATGCTACCGGAACGGCGGGGGATGGAAAGGCTGGTTTGACTCCAGACCTCCCGTTTGGGAAAAGTCGCTGTGCTGCCACACAGGAAACCAAATCATGCCATCGCGCCAGGACCACAGGCGGATCGGCCTGCTGCTTCCGTCATCCAATACGATCCAGGAGTTCGAATTTACGCGCATCCTGCCTGAAGACGTGACACTGCACGTCGCCCGGCTGGCGTTGCGCACCGTCGAACCGTCCGCCACGGAGCACATCGCGGAGGAGATCGAAACCGAGAGCCGGAAACTTGCGGATGCCGGGGTCGACGCGATTGTTCTGGCGGCAACGGCACCGACGTCGCGCAACGGCATCGGATACGACCAAGAACTGATCAAGCGTATTGAATCGGCATCGGGCCAGCAGGCGACGACGGCGTCGACCGCCCTGATCGCGGCACTGACGGCGCTCGACACGAAGCGGCTCACGATCGGCGCGCCCTGGAGCGAGGAGACTACCCTGAGCGTGGCCGCCTTCATTGAGGCCAGCGGCTTTTCCGTCGTCAGGCATACCGCTCTGGGGTACGACAGCTACCAGGAGATTGGCCTGTTCGACGAAAAGACCGCGTATGACACGGGTATCGCGATCGATCGGCCGGACGTTCAGGTGGTGATGCTGGCCGGCGGAAACTGGCCGACGCTGGGCATTGTAGACCGGCTAGAGTCGGCGATCGGCAAGCCAGTGCTGACGACCAACCAGGCCAGTCTTTGGGCGGTGCTAAGGCTGGCAGGACACCGTGCGCCGGTGTTCGGTTGGGGAAGCCTGCTGCGCGAATATATGGTCTGATACTTTCAAGGTCGGGATCACGCCCCGAGCAGTGGCGTCATTCGGCAGCGCGGCTGACTGTTGCTGCCTCATACGGAAAACGCTTGACCTTCTCCATGTTCAGCCCCTCGATCCGCAACAAGCGGGTATCGCCCTTCCGTTGCGGTGAGTGCAGCACACCGACGTCGTAAAGATGCGCATCGCCGGGCTTCATGACGTAGTCCCGTTTCGCAATCGCCTTGCCTGGTGCTGCATCGGTCGGGCGGGCGATGCATTCCCAGTCGGTCATGATGGTCTCGCCCGCGGCCTGCCCGTAGACCGCCCAGGACGGTCCGTGATCGTGCGGCTTGCTACTCTTCGCCCCGACATACGCGTGCGCCAGTATCGCGAATCCAAGTTCGGCATCCTCGTAAAGCAGATGCCGTTCTGGGGTGCCTGGCGGGATGTAGGAGGCGACGAATCCGGGATCCGCCAGGGCCCGTTCGACCAGTCGCCGCACTTGCTGCCGGCCGGGGGGGCCCGGCTGCGATTTCAAGGCATCGCGACAGTCAGCGGCGAAGTGTTCCAACGTGAGGGCCATCGCGAATCTCCTCCTAACGCTACCGACGATACGGGTAACAACTGGTCCGGTCGAGCGTGATGCCGAAGTGCTTGGCCAAAGCGACGATCGCGTCGCCGTGTTCGGCATAAGGGTCGGAATTGCCCGGACCGACGATGATGCAGCCGCCGCTGTTCTTTCCCTTGGGCGGCAGCATAGCGGTCACCAGCGCCTTGCCTTCCTGGTCGCGCAGGGTCAGGAACTGTGGCATCGCTCGCCTGATATGGGCTTCCTTGTTGATGTCCTGTTCAATGAACACCGTGGTTGTCGGGTGAAAGGTATCGGCGGCGCGCTCCCGCTCTCGCCGATAGTGCTTTTCGACCGCGTGCCGCATTTCCAGTGACTCGGCGATGGCCTCGCCTTCCGTGACAAGGCGGAACCAGGTTCTATTGTGCGGAGCGTCGCAGACATACTCCATGCTCTGATCCTCGCGGCTTGGATCGGTCTGATGAGAAAGCTTAGAATGAAACCGGCCGGCAGGCAAACCACTGGCCGCAGGGGAACAGGGGATGGCGGATACGTTCGATTATGTGATCGTCGGCAGTGGGGCCGCTGGGTCCGTACTCGCGAGCCGCCTGACTGAGGATCCGAACGTCACCATCTGTGTGCTGGAGTGCGGGCCGCCGGACCGTCACCCGTACATCCACATCCCTGCCGGCTTCATCAAGATGTTGTTCAACCCGACTTATACCTGGCAGTTCCAGACCGAGCCCGGGGAGGGCATCAACGGGCGCCGCATCCCCACGACGCAGGGCCGCACACTGGGTGGGTCGAGCTCCATCAATGGCATGATCTACAATCGCGGCCAGCGCGAGGATTTTGACCACTGGGCGCAGCTCGGCAATCGCGGCTGGGGTTATGTCGACATCCTGCCGTACTTCAAGCGCGGCGAGCGGCGACTTGGGGTCGGTGACGACCGTATTCATGGACGCGGCGGCAGTCTACCGGTTACAGACAACGATTGGATTCACCCTGCGATGGAGGCTTTCATCCAGGGTGCCGAGGAACTCGGGATGCCGCGCTGCGTGGATTACAACAGCGGCGACAACCAGCTGGGGGTCGGCTACTTCCAGCGGCTGATCCACCGTGGCTACCGCCATTCCGCTGCTCGTGTTTTCTTGCATCCCGCACGAGCAACCGGCCGGCTTGACGTGCGGACCGATGCCCGGGCCGCGCGGATCCTTTTCGAGGGCGCCCGGGCGACCGGCGTCGCCTATGTCAACGACCGCGACCGGTCGGTGCGCCAGGAGGTGTTCGCGCGGAACGAGGTTATCATCTCTTCCGGCACCGCCAATACAGCGAAACTGTTGCAGATATCCGGGGTTGGGCCCCGCTGGTTGCTGAACGACCTGGGTGTACCGGTGATCGCCGACCTGCCGGTCGGCGAGAATTTTCGTGACCACTACTCCACACGCGTTGTGGCCCGCGTGAAAAACGTCCGCACGATGAACGAGATGTCGCACGGTGTGGGTCTTATGGGACAGATCGCGCGCTGGATGTTGGGCAAACCAAGCATTCTGGCTGTGGTGCCGTCTATCGTACACTGGTTCTGGAAGACCGAGGACACGATGCGGCAACCCGACATCCAAGGCGTGTTTAGTCCCGCAAGCTACAAGCAAGGGTTCGTGGGGTTGCTGGACGACTACCCGGGGATGACCTGTGGCGTGTGGCAGCACCGTCCGGAAAGTACTGGCTATGTCCGTGCCCGGAGTACCGACCCGTTCGTCGATCCCATTATTCAGCCGAACTATCTAAAGGACCCGATGGATCAACGGGTGCTGGTCAAGGGGATGCACTGGGCCCGCAAGTTGATGCACACGCGTGCACTGTCGGCATATTTCGAGTCGGATTCGCTGCCCGGTCCCGATGTCCATACCGACGACGAGTGGCTGGACTATGCGCGGCAGTACGGTTCGACAGCGTACCATCTGGTTGGCACCTGCCGGATGGGACCTGTGGCGGGCAAAACGTCAGTCGTGGACGATGAGTTGCGCATCCATGGGCTACAGGGGGTTCGGGTGGTCGATGCGTCGATCATGCCCAGTATGCCTTCGGCGAATACGTACAGTTCCACCATGATGATCGCCGAGAAGGCGTCGGACATGATCCGGGGACGGACGCCAATGGCACCCGTAGAGGGAATTGCGGCTTGACCGGTCTGGAGAGCCGGCTTCAAGTTCGTACTGTCTCCGGTTGGCGGTGGGCTGGCAAACAATCGGGCGGATACGGAGCTTCACTAGGCTGGCCGCATGCCCCGCTTGCCCAGCGCGGTCAATCCCGCGACAATCGCCCCGACAGCGGAAGGACCCTCGGCGTGGCCGGATTCAAAAGTACCGAAAAATACATCGCGACGCGCGATCTGGAGGTGGCGGTCAACGCCGCCGTTACACTACAGCGACCGTTGCTGGTCAAAGGCGAACCGGGCACCGGCAAGACCGTGCTGGCGCACGAAGTCGCCGCCTCGCTCGACAAGCCGCTGATCGAGTGGCACGTCAAATCCACCACCAAGGCGCAGCAAGGCCTATACGAATACGATGCCGTCTCTCGCCTGCGCGACGGGCAGCTCGGTGATCCTCGAGTGCACGACATCAGTAACTACATCGTGCGGGGCAAGTTGTGGGACGCGTTCGAGGCCGAGGAACAAACCGTCGTACTGATCGACGAAGTGGACAAGGCCGATATCGAGTTTCCCAACGATCTGTTGCTTGAACTCGATCGGATGCAGTTTTTTGTGTACGAGACCCGCGAGACGGTGCTGGCGAAACACCGGCCGGTGGTCATCATCACGTCAAACAACGAGAAGGAACTGCCGGACGCCTTCCTGCGTCGCTGCTTTTTCCACTACATCCGCTTCCCCGATCGCGAGACGATGGAGCGCATCGTGCAGGCGCATTACCCGGACATCCGCAAGGACCTGGTGCGGGCAGCCCTGAACATCTTCTTCCAAGTTCGCGACGTGCCCGGCCTGAAGAAGAAACCCGCCACGTCGGAATTGCTGGACTGGCTGAAGCTGCTGATGGTCGAGGATCTGCCGGCCGAAGCCCTGCGCACCAACGAAAAGCACCTGGTCATCCCACCCTTGCATGGTGCGCTGCTTAAGAACGAACAGGACGTACACCTGTTCGAACGTCTCGCCTTTTTGGCCCGACGGGGGGGCTGATGTTCTCGCATCTCGTTCTCGCCCTGCGCTCCGCCGGACTCCCGGCCTCGACAACGGAGTATTTGACCCTGATGGGAGCGATGCGGGCCGGCGTGGCGGAATACAGCATCGAGGATTTTTACTATCTGGCGCGCGCCACTCTGGTCAAGGACGAGCGGCACCTGGACAAGTTTGATCGGGTGTTCGCGCAATGCTTCCAGGGCCTGGAGCCACCCGAGGGCGTGAAGATCGAGGATCTGCCGGAAGAATGGCTGCGCAAGCTGGCCGAAAAACTGCTAACCCCGGAAGAAATGGAGAAGATCCAATCGCTTGGCGGGTTCGACGCCATCATGAACCGATTGAAGGAGCTGCTGGCCGAACAGAAGGGTCGCCACCAGGGCGGGTCGAAATGGATCGGCACGGCGGGAACGTCGCCGTTTGGCGCGTATGGCTACAATCCGGAAGGCGTTCGGATTGGCCAGGACGAATCGCGTCACCGCCGCGCGGTGAAGGTCTGGGACCGCCGGGACTTCAAGGACCTGGACGACACGGTCGAACTCGGAACACGCGGCATGAAGCTGGCGCTGCGCCGGTTGCGCCGGTTTGCCCGGCAAGGGGCGGCAACGGAACTGGACCTGCCGGACACCATCCGCTCCACCGCCAACAACGCCGGCAGCCTGGACCTGAAAATGGTGCCGGAGCGGCACAACACGGTGAAGGTGCTGCTGTTCCTGGATGTCGGTGGTTCGATGGACGATCATATCACGCTGACCGAGGAGTTGTTCTCCGCCGCCCGATCCGAATTCAAGCACCTGGAGTACTACTATTTCCACAACTTCCCCTACGAGAAGGTGTGGAAGAACAACCGCCGCCGGTTCGAGCAAACCATTCCGACCTTGCAGGTCTTGCGCACCTACGGTCCGGACTACAAGCTGATCATCGTCGGCGACGCGGCCATGAGCCCCTATGAGATCACCATGCAGGGCGGCTCGGTTGAGCATTATAACGAAGCGCCTGGCACCGTCTGGCTGGACCGCTTGTCCTCGCACTACCGCCGTAGCGCGTGGCTGAATCCAACACCCAAAGGAAGCTGGGGCCACGTGCGCTCTATCAGCATGGTCAACGATCTGATGGAGGGCCGGATGTTCCCGCTCACAGTGAATGGGATCGACGAGATGACGCGCGAACTCAGCCGGTAGAGAAGCGGGCGCCGCATGTCCGCCTGGTCAGGCGGCCGGGACGCGTTCATCAACCAAAAGCCGCAGGACCGTCATCCACGGAAACCGTGTGTCCATGACGATCCCTTCCGGCGTCGCCAGCTTGCCGTCTGCGGTCACCGGCACGGCGTTCATCGTGACGGAGTCTTCGACGTTGCCGCCGATCACAGCGATCTCGCCGGGCACCGCCGTGTCCACAACAATGTCGCAGTGTGAGGTGAACAGAGCCGGCGTGGGCAGATCCTCGAACCGCAATCCTTTTGCCCTGTCTCGCCCGAAGCAGATCAGATCCCCGCTTCGCGGCGCATAGTCCTGGACGCGTTCCGCCGATACCAGCCAGGCGTTCGTTTCGCCCAAGGAAACCCTTCTCGCGGCATTGATGTAGTCGGCATGATCGCCCGAATAGGGGAAGCGTCTGCCCGCCCCGGCGATCCGCATTACATAAGAAATGAAGGCTGCCGACCACGCGTAGTCGGCATCAGCGTCCGGAGGAAAGACAGCGCCATACCCGTCATGTTTGCCGGTCCAGGCGCTTTCCGCCGACCCCGTGTTGAGGCCAAGCCACCAGTATTCCCCGACCCGCTGCCACAATCCCTCCTGCCGTTCGGGTTTGGTCACCCGTGTGGCGTCGGTTCCCGGGTCCGCAACCTTTCGGCCGAACAGGCGCCATTCGCGCAACGCAATTGCGACTACAGCCGCGCGCGAGAACGGCTCGTAAGGAAGCTTGGCGAAAGGCGGAACGTGTGTGTCGGGCATCTTGCCTCCCAGGCAAGCGGAGAGAAGAAGCGTCGGCAGGATAGGTAACCAGCGCATTGGATTTGTTCGTATCGTCTTTTACTGGCGGTTGTCATGAGCCGAATGCCCCTTGCCGTGGCACCTAACGAAGCCGACGTCGGACGCTTTCCGCCCTACCTTCGTTCGGGGAACAAGTTCAGCAGCCCCTCCGCCGATGCGGAGCATCGTCCCCGTTCGGTGATCAGACCAGTCACCAGGCGGGCCGGCGTGACGTCGAAAGCGGGATTCGCGGCGCGGCTCTCGGCGGCGACCACGCGCATCGTGGCGATCGTGCCATCTGCCAGTCGTCCGGTCATCTCGGTGACCTCGGTGGCTGAGCGTTCCTCGATCGGAATATCTCGCACGCCGTCTGCCAGCGTCCAGTCGATGGTCGTGGACGGCGCCGCGACCCAAAACGGCACGCCATTATCGTGCGCGGCGAGAGCCTTTAAATAGGTACCGATCTTGTTGGCGGCGTCGCCAGTTCGGGCGATCCGATCGGCGCCGACGATCGCCAGATCAACCATGCCATGCTGCATCAAATGTCCGCCGGCATTGTCCGCGATCACGGTGTGCGGCACGCCGTG
>DASYBP010000780.1:0-3014 GCA_036500715.1 Rhodopila sp. | reverse complement strand
GTGGTTGCGACCGTCAAACGGCTGGGCGTCGTGATCGCCACCATCAAGGACCGCCGGGCGCAGACCCGGCCGTTGTCGGCCGCCGCGCAGTAGATAGAGCCTGAGGCGCGTTCCCCGGATGCCGCGCAGCGCGCCGCGCTGACGGCGTGGTGCGCTGCTGATCCGGGGGCCACGTTGCGTGTGGGTCCCGGCTCTGCGGAGCAGCGTTACACGCTGCACCGCGTCCGGGACACGAAACTCGCACACGTCACAGCTTGTGGCCCTTCTGCCGCATCGCTTCGGACAGGCGCGCCTTCAGATCGTCGGCCGCTTTGCGGCCGCCGTCGCGGCCGACCTGCGCGACCTGCTCTGTGATGCCTTGCGATTTCTGCAGCAGCTTTTGCCCCGCCGGCCCGCGATAGAACGTCTCGATTTCCCGCAGCTCTTCCGTCGTAAAGGTGCCGGCATAGATCGCGGCGGCGGCATCGATCATCGAATTGTAATAGGGCGCATAGGCATCGGCGATCGCCGGCATCAGCAGATTATAGTCCTGCTCGAGCTCTGGCCTGTCCTGCGTCAACCCCGGCTTGATGCTGAGCAGGATCACCGGCAGCAACGCCCTGTACTGATCCGACAGTTTTAACGTCGTGACCAGCGCGCGCGCCGCCGTCATGGCTTCAGGCGACGGCGTTTGCGCTTGCACTTGTGCTTGCGCCGTGCCGATCGAGAACAGCAGCAGGGCACCGATCACAGTCACGCGTTTGAACATAGTCTGGCTCCCCTCAAAAAGATCAAACAATGCTCTCACACGGCGCTCAGCGCCGCCGCCGGCGCCGGTTTCAAGGCCGGCTCGGGGATATCGATCTCGCTGACGTCGACAAACAGGGTCGGGACCTCTTTAGCCCGGTCCAGAACCCACGACAGCGCCGTCATGATTGCCATGCCGGCGATGCTCAGCGCGATCTGCCTCCATGCGCCGCCGGGGTTCTGCACCAGAATGTAATGCACGCCGAACGACAGGAATACGCCGAGACAGAAATTCGGCAGGGAATGCTGACCGCACAGCACCAGCGGGCGCGCCCAATGCGAGGTGAGCGGTCCCCAATGGCGGGGGATATAGCGCGCGACCAGCACCGCCAGCGCAAGGAAGTGGGTGAAACGCAGCAAATCCAGATCGGACTTGTCGATCGGGTAGATCACCTTGATCATCCATTTCGGAATCAGCGATTCCAGGAAGGCGCTGTGCCAGGTCATCACGATCAGGAACGCGAACGCGATCCACGCCAGCGCGATCGCCAGCGTGATGCGCGACTGGATCAGGGGCCAGATCCGGGCCGCCCCTCCGGTGCCGCACCACGCCGCGAACACGAACATCAACTGCCATGCGAACGGATTGAAGTACCAATAGGTTCCCGCGGGATAAGAGGCGAGATTCCAGTTGAAGACGCGCGCACAGATGTACAGCACGACCGAACCCGCCAGCGTCAGGTTCGGGCGCTTCATCAGGGCCCACAGCATGAACGGCGCCGTGAATATCAGGACGATATAGAGCGGCAGCACGTCGAGATCGACCGGCTTGTAGCGCAAGGTCAGCGCCTGCCAGATCAGCTCGTCCGGATGGGCGAGAAAGTTGGCGACGTTGAACTCGTCCTTGTACATCGGATTGTCGAATTTCCGCGCTGCGCGGGCGATCTGTGCCGTGAACGTCAGGAACAAGAGGATGTGGGCGACATACATCTGCCAGGACCGCGTCCACAGCCGCTTGGTGGCGGCCAGAAGATTGCCGCCGCCGACGATCGGCCCGTAGATGTAGCCGGCGAGATAGCCGGAGATGAACACGAAGAATTCGGCGGCATCGCTGAAGCCGTAATTGCGCAGCGTCAACCAGGACACGACGTCGTCGGGAATGTGATCGAGGAAAATCATCCAAAGACCGAGACCGCGGAAGAAATCGAGCCGAAGGTCCCGTTCGACCGCTTCCGAGAGTGATGCCTTGTTTTTCGCCATGGTCGCCGCCCATCTGGTTCGACTGGCCGTTGCGTCTCCATTCCGCCCGGACTGCCCAGGCCGCATTGCTTCGATCGAAGCAGCCCCTGCGCAGTCAGAATGTTGAAGAACACACTTCGCCAAACCGCGAAGCCGGCCGATGTTATGAAAAAGTCAAAAATTCCCCACTTGCCGGGACGCATCATAGCGAACAACTCGGGCAGTGGAAGCCGAACTGTCTACCTTGCGCTGGTTTTAGTTGCGGACAATGAGGGCTGGTTCCAGCCCCGGCCCCCGCCCCCGGCCGCCTGTTTCAGCGCAGCCGCTTGTACCAGGACAGCATCCAGGCCACAGCGGACATGATCGTGATCCCGAGCAGGCCCACAAGGATATGCACGGCAAGGCCGGCGGACGTCTCCATCAGGACAAAATAGCCGGTGAACGCCAGGAACACGCCGAAGGCAAAAATCTCCAGGGAATGCTGGCCGCACAGGATCATCGGCCGCAGCCAGGGCGATTTCAGGCCGGGCCATCCCGCCGGCACGAAGCGGACGGCGATGGCCGCAAGCGCCAGGAAGTGCGCGAATCGGAGCACGTCCAGATCGGTCTTGTCGATCGGATACATCCATTGCTCAAGCCAGTGCGGTATGACGTAGCTCAGCGGCGGGTAGTACCAGGTCAAGGTCACGTAGAACGCCGCCAGAAGATAGGCGAACGCGACCCAGGTCGTGACCGGCGAGGACAATATTCGCGACATCTGTGCCGCGCCGCCCAGCGCGCACTAGGCACCGAACACGAACAGCATCTGCCAGGCAAACGGGTTGAACGACCAAAAACCGTTGGGGTAAGCGGAAAGGTGCAGATCGTAATGCCAGCACAGCGCGTAAAGCCCAACCGACATCGCCATGGTGAGATTGGGCCGCCATTTGATCAGCACGAGGATCAGCGGCAGGAAAGCCATCAGCACGATGTAGAGCGGCAACACGTCCATGTTCAGCGGGCGGTATCGCAGCAGCAGCGCCTGGCCCATGGCGTGGGCGGGCTGGTTG
>DASYBP010000779.1:0-3914 GCA_036500715.1 Rhodopila sp. | reverse complement strand
CTGCTGGAACGGGCCATCGAGGTGCAGACCCGCATCGTGCGTATCATCGCCCGCGCCGCCGCGCCGCAACCCGCCCTGATCCGCTACAATGGCCATGGCAGCTGGGTTCATGGCAGCCGGGCCCATGGCAGCCGAACGCAGGCGGGCCGCGCCGCCGCGCTGGCGGTGTCCACGCGCGCCTGAACGGGTCGCCCACTTCCTGACATTTATCGGGCTCGGACCCGTCGCCGCCCCGACTTGCGGGCGGCAGACAAAACACGATCCGCTCTTAACGGATTAGTAAGCTTTACCCATTACCGATGTCATCGGAGACTTTCAGTACTTTGATGACGCGGATGTTCAGATACCATGGCTAAGGCGATGCACAGTCTATCCGAAGGCGAGATGTCCGGCCTTCACAAGGCATCGATCCTGATGCTGGCGCTTGGCGAGGAACAGGCCGGCAGGCTGTTCGCCATGATGCACGAGGATGAGATCCGGGCAATCTCCGCCACCATGGCCCAGCTCGGCGCCGTCAACGCCGATACCGTCGAGCATTTGTGCGTCGATTTCGTGGAAAACTTCGGTGCCACCGGCGGCATCCTCGGCAGCTTGGAAAACACCGAGAATATGCTGCTCAAGGCGCTGCCGAAGGACCGTGTCTCCCAGATCATGGAGGAAATCCGCGGTCCCGCCGGTCGCACCATGTGGGACAAGTTGGGCAACGTCAGTGAAGAGATCCTGTCCAGCTACCTGAAGAACGAATATCCGCAGACCGTCGCGGTCGTGCTGTCGATGATCAAGCCCGATCATTCCGCGCGAGTGCTGACATTGCTGCCAGACTCCTTCGCGATGGAGGTCGTCATGCGCATGCTGCGGATGGAGTCGATCCAGAAGGACGTCCTGGAACGGGTGGAGCGCATCCTGCGCGCCGAGTTCATGTCAAACCTTGCCCGCGCGTCGCGCCAGGACTCGCATCAGTTGATCGCCGAGATCTTCAACAACTTCGATCGCAAGGCGGAAACGCGCTTCCTCGGCGGGTTGGAGGAACGCTCGCGCGAGTCGGCGGAGAAAGTAAAATCGCAAATGTTCACCTTCATGGACCTGGCACGCCTGTCGCCGGCCGGTCTGCAGGTGCTGCTGCGCGCGGTCGACAAGGAGAAGCTGCCGCTCGCACTGAAGGGTGCCCCCGAGGCAATACGCAACATGTTCCTCTCGCAACTATCCGAACGCGCGGCCAAAATGCTGCGCGACGACATGGCCTCGCTCGGCCCGGTCAAGCTGAAGGCGGTCGAGGACGCCCAGGCCGAGATTGCGAATACTGCAAAAGAACTCGCCGCCACCGGCGAGATCGAGATCAATACCGGCAGCGACGACAGAATGATCGAATGAGCATGCTCACGCGGCATCGACCTGCCGCCTTGCGGACCCACGGGCGAGGCCAGGGCTCCAGTTTCGATGGAAGGTTGGCAAAATGACGACCGATTTGATGCTCACTGTCTTCGCGGATTTCAACGATCACAGTAACGACCCGCCGCCGGCGCCGGTTGAACCCGAAATACCGGCCGTCGACGTATTCGACCAGGTCCGCGCCGAGGCCTGGACCGATGGCTATCTGGCCGGGCGCCAGGAATGCGGCGGCGATACCAGCGACGCCCGGTTGACCGCCAGGCTCCTTACGTCGCTCCACGACCTCGATGTCAAGGCGGCCGACGCTGTCGATTCGGCGTCCCTGGCCGTCGCCGACCTGCTGGTCAATACCGTCATCGCCGTCGCCTCTGACGACTGGCCGCGAAAACTGTTGGGCCGCGTCCAGATGATCGCCGAACGCATCAAGCCCGCCCTCACCGTGGCGCCGGAGTTTGTATTGCGGGACAACGGTGGAACCGAGCGCCGGTTCGGCGATATCTCCAGCCTTTCCTGCGCGCTCGATGATGGCATCGTCGGCGAGGATGTAACAATCAAGTGGCAGCGCGGCGAAGCAACGATAAGCCGCACGGCATTGCTGGATGATCTCCGCGAAGCGGTCATCCCCCTGTCGGCAGGTTTGGCAAGCCAGCAAAACGCCGGGCACCAGTCATGAGCACAACCATTACCCCGCCGGCCGACCTCCGTGAGACCACGGAAGCTGGCTCACCCAAGGACCTCGAAGCAGTCTACGACATCTCGGTGACCGTCAGTGCCGTGCTTGGCAAGTCCACCATGCAGGTTTCGCAACTCCTGAAGTTGGGCCGCGGCGCGGTGGTCGAACTCGACCGCCGGCTGGGTGAGGCGATCGACATCTACGTCAACAACCGCCTGATCGCGCGCGGCGAGGTGGTGATGGTCGACAACACCCGGCTGGGCGTCACGATGACAGAAATCGTGAAGTCGGATCGCTGACGATGACCGCGTACACCGCCCCCGACTTCCTGGTTCCCGATGACCTCGAAAGCAGCTTCATGCCGGCCGAGGATTACCCCCGGATCGCTCCCTTTCCCCGGCAAGTGCCGCCAAGCCCAGGACTGGTCTATAGCGACCCAGCGATGGCCGCCGTGGTGCAGCGCGCGCAACGCATCGCCCACTCCGATGCCTCGGTTCTGGTGCGCGGCGAGTCCGGCACCGGCAAGGAGGTCATCGCTCGCTTCATCCATCGCAGTTCAGCGCGGGCCAGGGGTCCCTTCGTCGCGGTCAATTGCGCCGCCATTCCGGAACAACTGCTCGAATCCGAATTGTTTGGGCACGAGCGTGGCGCCTTCTCAGGCGCCCTCGGCCAACGGATCGGCAAAATGGAGGCCGCCCAGAACGGTACGATCCTGCTCGATGAAATCAGCGAGATGGATCGCCGGCTGCAAGCCAAGCTGCTGCGTGCCATTCAGGAACGAGAGGTCGATCGCATCGGCGGCCGAGCCCCGGTGCCACTCAACGTGCGCATCATCGCCACCACGAACAAAGACCTGGAATTGGAGGTCGCGCGCCAGACGTTTCGTGAGGATCTTTATTTCCGGCTGAACGTCGTCGCCGTCCATGTGCCCAGCCTCCGCAATCGGCCGAAGGATATCCCAGCGCTGACAGAGCACTTCATCGAGAAATTCCGGGAACCCGGGCGCGCCCCCGCCCGCCAGTTGTCGCCCGCGGCCCTGGCCGCCCTGCTGGCGCATGACTGGCCCGGCAACGTGCGGGAACTTGAAAATACCATCCATCGCGCGATGGTGCTGACGCCAGACGCCATCATTGGCGCCAGCGCGCTCGAGGTCGGTCCGCCGGCAACGGCATCCTCGATGCTCGAGACAGCCGACGCCGCGGCAGGGTTCGTCGGTCGTCCCCTTCACCTGATGGAGCGCGACGTCATCATTGGCACCCTGCAGATGACGGGCGGCAACCGCACCCGCACCGCCTCCATGCTCGGGCTCTCGATCCGCGCGTTGCGGAATAAGATCAGCCTGTACTCGGCCCAGGGCATCGATGTCCCGCCGAGTACCGCCGCAAGGACTCCCTGAGTGAACAGCTAGGTGGTCCTGCCATGGACTCCATGCTCAAGACACTGGGGCCGCTCAGAAGGGTAATCCCCGGCGGCGATGTCGGCCTCGCCCTGTGCGTGCTCTTCCAGCTCTCAATCCTGATCCTGCCGATCCCGACATTCCTGTTGGACATGGCGCTCGCGCTATCGTTCATCGCGTCGATCCTGATCCTGCTGATCGCGGTCTCGCTGGAAAAACCGCTCGATTTCTCCAGCCTGCCAACGCTGCTGCTGTTGACCACTATCCTGCGCCTGTCGCTCAACGTCGCCACCGCGCGACTGATCCTCTCGCATGGCAGCGAAGGTCCATATGCCGCCGGTCATGTCGTTGCCGCGTTCGGCACCTTCCTGATGGGCGGCGACGTCGTCGTCGGCGCCATCATCTTCTCCATGCTGCTAATGGTGAATTTCGTCGTCATCACCAAGGGTTCCGGCC
>DASYBP010000778.1:0-3701 GCA_036500715.1 Rhodopila sp. | reverse complement strand
CAACAGGCACACATCCCGACATTTGGCGGGACCCCGCTGTCGTGGGGCGGCAACCTGGTGATCCTGGTCGGTCTGCTGACCATCATGACCGCCCTCGCGTTCGCACGCTTCGCGAAAGGCCGTAGTCTAGACCGGATGCTTGGTGACCTGACCTATCCATTGTATTTGTATCACGAGGTCGTACTGATCGTCGTGCTGACCGTAACGACTGGCTACGCGTACCGCACCCTCGCGGTCGGCGTGGCGCTTAGTTTTGCCACCGCGGCGGTACTGATGGCATTGGTTGACCCTGCGGTTACGCTCTACCGCGACCGGGTGCGCGGCAGGGGTTTGCAGCGCGCGAGAGGCGAGGCCGGGACCCTCACTCTGGTCTAACGCGCGGCGACAAGGCCCGCGATGGCCGAACCGACGTCGGCGGTCCCCGCCTGACCCCCCATGTCCCGTGTCCTGGGACCGCTTTCGCGCAGCAGCGTCTCGATCGCCGAAACGATCGCGCGGCCGGCGTCGACCTCACCCAGATGTTCCAGCATCAGCGCGGCGGACCAGATCTGGCCGATCGGGTTGCAGATGAGTTTTCCCGCGATGTCTGGCGCGGACCCATGCACAGGCTCGAACATCGAGGGAAACTTGTGTTCCGGATTGATGTTCGCGCTGGCCGCAATGCCGATGGAGCCGGCAACCGCGGGCCCCAGATCGGACAGGATATCGCCGAACAGGTTGGAACCGACAACGACGTCGAACCAATCCGGATGCTGCACGAAATGGGCGCACAGAATATCGATGTGATATTGATCGGTGCGGATTTCGGGGTAGGCCTCGGCCATCGCGGCGAACCGTTCGTCCCAGTACGGCATGGTATGGATGATGCCGTTCGACTTGGTGGCGGAGGTAACGTGTCGCTTCGGCCGGGTCATCGCCAGCTCGAACGCGTATTTCAGGATGCGATCCACGCCGATGCGGCTGAATATGCTCTGCTGGGAGACGAATTCGCGGTCGGTGCCGGGAAACATGCGGCCGCCGACAGATGAATACTCGCCCTCGGTGTTTTCGCGCACCACGTAGAAGTCGATATCGGCTTCGGTGCGGCCGGCCAGCGGCGTGCGCACGCCCGTCAGCAGCTTGCACGGGCGGACGTTGGCATACTGATCGAAGCCGCGGCGGATCGGGATCAGCAAGCCCCAAAGCGAAACGTGATCCGGCACGCCGGGCCAGCCGACGGCGCCGAGCAGGATGGAGTCTGACTTGGCGAGTTGGTCGAGGCCGTCGGCCGGCATCATCAGGCCGGTCTCCTTGTAGGTCTCACACGACCAGTCGTAATGGCTCAGGTTCAGGTCAAAGCCGAAGCGGCGGCCGGCGGCGTCCAGAACCTTCAGCGACTCGGGAACGGTTTCCTTGCCGATGCCGTCGCCCGGCAGAACCGCGATCCGGTGGGTACGGGTCATCTGCGGCATCCTTCTACAAAGATCCGGCAGGGATAAAGCAGCAGGCTGCCGCGGCCAAGACCCCGGAAAGCCGCGCGGCGCGGAGCGCGTCAACCGGTGATGCGAACACCCACCTGTTGATGCACATCGATAACGGAAATGTAGTCGTAGCTTTGCCCGGACCAGGTGATGTATTCCTGGAATGCCTTGAACTCGTGCTGCCGCCAGCCCGGATAATTCAGGTATTCGTCGAACAGTATGACGGTTCCGGGGACGATCTTGTGGGCGAGATAGCGAAAAATGACCTTGGTCGACGAGTATAGATCACAGTCGACATGCAACAAGGACACGGGCCCGGTATGGGCCTCAACAAACCTTGGCAGGGTATCGGCGAACAGGCCGACCACGAGTTCGACATTCTCCAGTACGGCGGGCAAAGCCGGCTGAGCGAAGGCGCCGGCGGGATATCCGGGCCGCCAGTCCTCCGGCAAGCCGGTGAAGGTGTCAAAACCGAATACCGCGCCGTTGGTCGCGGATGCGATGTGGTTGATGGTGCCTCCGGAACCAACGCCGAACTCCAGCACCAGACCATCCACCGTGCAGGCGGCGATGGCGTGATCAAGATAGTCGGGCTTGTGCTTGAACCGGGCCGCCTTTTGCATCTTCTCGACGAAATACTGGGCGGAACTGACGCTTTCCGCGAGTTCGGCGATATGCGGCAGCGAGTGAGAATTGGTGAATTTTCCCAGCAGCTCCCGCCCGACGGCGTGCGAGACCGCTCTGACCAACCCGTTATGGTCCAGCAGCGTGGATTGGTCACTCATGGCGCCGTCTCCATTTTTGCGGCAATATCCGAAAAAAGCGCGGTGACGCGTGGGTCACGGTGCGACATCACTACCGGCAAAAGCTTTAATATTGGTTAACAAGAGGTGCTGCTGTCCGCCTGAGCCTCTCCGTGCGGCCGGCTGGCAGGGTCGTATGCGCCGGCGGAATCGCTTACAACGCCGGCTGATCGTCGTCACGGAACCCGACATGCACATCGCGACCTCTCCCGCTTTCAAGGAAAACGCCCATCAGGCGCTGGGCAATGCCAGCCTGCAGAGAGCCCTGGCGCGGAGCGGTCCCAGTTTCATCGCGCGGCGCGCGGCGGCGGTGGCGGCATTCCCGGAGTTCGAACGGCTGCGGGATGCTGCGCGGGACATCAAGGACCATGCGCTGGCGAATCTTGATTTCTACCTGGAGGCGTACGAAGCGAAGGTGCTGGAGTCCGGGGGAAAGGTGCACTGGTGCGCCGATGCCGAGGAAGCGCGCGGTGTCGTGCTGGCGATCTGCCAGGCCGTGCAGGCGAAGACCGTGACCAAAGGGAAGTCGATGATTGGCGAGGAGATCGCCATCAACGAGCACCTCGAACGACACGGCATCACGCCGGTCGAGACAGATCTGGGCGAATACATCATTCAACTTCGGCATGAGGTACCAAGCCATATCATTGCGCCAGCATTTCATTTGAATATGGAGGATTGGGAGGCGGCGTTCCGAAAGGCGCATACCGACCTGCCCACCGACCGCTCCTTCTCCGAACGCCGCGATATCCTCAACGAGGCTCGGTTGAAGCTGCGATCACGGTTTTTGGTGGCCGACGTCGGCATTACCGGCGCCAATTTTCTCATCGCGGAGACCGGCAGCAGCGTTATCGTTACGAATGAGGGAAACGGTGACCTGACGCAGACGTTGCCGCGCGTGCACATCGTGTTGGCGAGTATCGAGAAGTGTGTGCCGACCTTGGAAGATGCCACTTCGCTGTTGCGCGTGCTGGCGCGGTCGGCGACGGGGCAGGACTTCTCTGTCTATACAACGTTCTCGACCGGGGCGCGGCGCCCGGACGACCTGGATGGGCCCGAGGAATATCATGTGGTGCTGGTCGACAACGGACGGTCCGCTATGATGGGCACCGAATTCCAGGAAATGCTGCGGTGTATTCGTTGCGCAGCATGTATGAATCACTGCCCCGTCTATGGCGCGGTCGGCGGGCACGCCTATGGATGGGTTTATCCGGGGCCGATGGGGTCAGTGCTGACGCCCGGGCTGATCGGGGTGGACAAGGCGGGGCATCTGCCGAACGCCTCTACGTTCTGTGGCAAGTGCGAAAGCGTTTGCCCGGTGCGGATACCGCTGCCGAAACTGATGCGGCACTGGCGTGAACGGGAATTCGAGCGGCATCTGAGCCCGGCGGCGGCACGCACCGGCCTAGGTATCTGGGGGTTTTTCGCTCGCCGGCCA
>DASYBP010000777.1:0-1574 GCA_036500715.1 Rhodopila sp. | reverse complement strand
GGGGAAGGCGCCGCCGACCAGGATCGGGGGATGCGGTTTCTGCACCGGCTTCGGCCAGGCAGCTATAGGGTCGAAGTCGACGAACTCCCCATGATACTCCGCCGCGTCCTGAGTCCAGATCGCCTTCATCGCTTCCACACGCTCGCGCGCCAACTTATGCCGCGTCGCGAAGTTAGTGCCGTGATTTTCCATTTCGTCCTGGTTCCAGCCGTTGCCGATGCCGAACACGAAACGACCGTTGCAGACCTGATCAATCGAGGCGACCAGTTTCGCCGTCTGGATCGGGTCGCGCTGGGCGATCAGGCAGACGCCGGTTCCTAGCCTCAGTGTCCTCGTCACCGCCGCCGCGGCGGTCAGCGTCACGAACGGATCCATCACATCATAGTAACGTTTCGGCAACTCCGATCCCAGCACAAACGGGGTCTTGCGAGACAGCGGAATGTGGGAGTGCTCGGGCGCCCATAGTATGTGGAAGCCACGCTCCTCCAGCGCCGTGGCCAGCGCGGCGGGGGTCATCGAATAGTCGGTGAAGAACATCGAGGCGCCGAATTTCATGCCGCTCTCCCGTTGTCTGCCGTGTTGATGCCGGCAGAGTGAAAGGGATTGGCGGACGGTGCAACCGGTCCCACACACCATCTGGACATAAGGATGTCTTTATGTCATGATCGGCGGACCATGGAGCACCTCCTTGCCAGCCTGCGTGCCGCCGCCGAACCGACCCGACTGCGCCTGCTCGCGCTCGCGGCGCGGGGGGCTTTTTGCGTAATGGAGTTTACTGAAATTCTCGGCCAGTCGCAGCCGCGACTGTCGCGGCACTTGAAGTTGCTGTGCGACTGTCGGTTGTTGGACCGCACCCGCGAAGGGGCTAACGTATGGTTCGCGTTGCCGACCGGCGAGGATGGGGCGCTGGCTCGCGATCTGGTCGCGCGGCTGCCGGCGGACGATCCGGTGCTGGAGGCGGACCGGCGGCAGGCGGCGCGGGTGCTGGCGGAACGGGCGCGCGTGGCCTCCGACAGTTTCCGCCACAAGGGGGCCGATTGGGACGAGATGCGCGCGCTCGACCTTCCGGCGCAGGCGGTCGAGGGCGCCTTGCTGTCACTGATTCCGCCGGGGCCTGCGGGGCGTTTGCTCGATATCGGCACGGGCACCGGGCGGGTGCTGGAATTGCTCGCGCCAAGGGTGCGGGAGGCGCTCGGCGTAGACGCGTCGAAAGCCATGCTGGCACTGGCCCGAGCGCGGCTGTCGGCGCTGGAATTCGCCCATTGTGCAGTCCGGCGGGCGGATATGTACCGTTTGCCGCTAGCCGATCAATCGTTCGATATCGTGGTGCTGCAGATGGTACTGCACCATGCTGAAGACCCCGCCGGTGCCGTGCTCGAGGCCACACGGGTTCTGGTCAGGGGCGGGCTGCTGCTGCTGATTGATCTGATGGAGCATGATCGGACCGAGGTGACCGCGAAACTGGCGCATCGGTGGGCCGGGTTTTCCGACGCCGCTGTGCACGAAATGTTAACCGCCGCGGGGATAACTCCGCGGGACCCGGTAACCATCGCGGGGCCGCTGCCCATTCGCAT
>DASYBP010000776.1:0-18814 GCA_036500715.1 Rhodopila sp. | reverse complement strand
GTCGCTCGCGTTCTCTTTTGCTGCCACAGACGCGAATGGGAGCAGGATCAAGATGACAGCGAGACGATGCACTCGACAGTTCCTTCCCCAGCTTTATTGGACGGTCGGCAAGGGCGAACTT
This sequence comes from Rhodopila sp., assembly GCA_036500715.1. GTDB lineage: Bacteria > Pseudomonadota > Alphaproteobacteria > Acetobacterales > Acetobacteraceae > Rhodopila. Next base: position 18,693 of record DASYBP010000776.1, on the reverse strand, counting down.
GAGCCAGGATCGGGTGCCGCGGAATGCTGGCCGACCATGGTGCGACAAAGTGTCATAATGGGTGCGGGCCTATCCGTAGGTTCCGCGCTTTACGGGCTTGCGAGCGGCATTCACGGGCGGCTCGAACGGCCTTGGCGAGTCGCCACCCGGCCGGGGCGGGCAAGCCCGGGCGACCCCCGCAGGATTCCGGTCGCCCGTTAGGTGACCCGGCGCAACGGGCGCAAGCCGCGTCCGGGTCCCGGCGGTACACGGCGGGGTTCATGCTGTCCTCGGGCGGAGATACCCAGGCGCAACGGCAGGCGCCAGACCTGTTGGGACGCTCGCTGCCGCACGTAGTTCTTGTAGCCGGACATGGCCATCAGGAAAGCGACTTCGATGACCAGATCATTGGTCTTTTGTCCGAGGGAGTTCGACCCTGAATCGATGATCAACGCCGACACCATCAACATCCACCCGTACATGCCACCACCATAGCGCGCGATGTAAACGAGGAACGCGCCAAACACGGAGAGAAAGGCGGCGAAGCCGATGGCGCCGAGGTTGAGAAAAAGCAACAGCCAAAAGTTCTCGATATCCTCAACCTCGTTCAGGCCGATCTGGTACTTGAGTGCCGCCAGATCCGACAGCGGGAGACCAAACAGCCAATTTTTCAGCGTGAGATAATTCAGCACCGCCCACTGGGTGACACGAACCTCGGCACTGTCGTCGAAGTATAACGTGTCGGTGATACGATCCGCGATCGAAGTCTGGGTGACGATAAAGCCGACCACGAGCGGCAGGAGGACCAAGGCTATAAGGATGTAAGTCACGGTCTCAAGCTTTAGGGTCCGCTTGATAATGCCGGACATCACGACCCAGAAGGCCGCCAGGCCAGACGCGCCAACGGTGATGAACAGCGCGGCGCGACCACCAAACGCCAGCAGGCCGACGAGGAGAAGCAGGAAAGTCGGCGCCAAAACGGCGAGACGGGGCTGCATCGCATAAAGCAGGAAAAACGCCATGGAAGTGATCAACGAGGCGGTAAGCGGGTGCGGATAGAAAGCATTCGCGCGAAAATCCTCGGTGGCGTGGATTTGCGCGTCTGTTACGTCGTCATTGGCAACGAACGGGAAGACATTATTCTGGGTCAGGCTCTCATACAGTCCAAAAAGAACGTTCATCAAAACGAGCGCGAGCAGGATATTGCCGAGTTGTCGTTTTTGCTTGCTGGTCGCACCCTCGAGCGCGACCGCCAGCAGTCCAGGCCCCCAGAAGCTATCGAAATAGAACGCGGCACCGCTGGTACCATTGAAGTACGCCGTGTAGAAGGCAAACACCGGGATGGCGCAAACGAACAGCATCAATCCGGGGGAGTTGCGAAATCGCTGGTGAATGGGAATAGGGCCTCGTGCCAGCGCGTAGGCCGCGCAGAACACCATGATGATGTTGGCCGGGTGGAAACGGATGTTGACGTCGTGGCCCGCGACCGCGCGCACGACGTTGTTCGTCATGAAGAACTGCAGCAGAATGCAGAAAACGGCACATAGAAAGATGCCATTGGTCGGTAGTTTGCGTACCGCCCGGATGAGGGGCTTACGTTCAAGCCTACGCAGGTTCCGCGTCAAAGTTACAGTCCTGTTCTGTCATCGGCACGCCGCCGCCGCGATTGCGCCACATGTGTGGCCTCTGGTCTCACGCGGTACGGGTCTGCTGGCGCTCGGTCGAGGTGCCAGCTATCAGCGACCCCATCTGATACTGCCTTTCATTCAACAGGGTGATCGGTGAAGGCAGTGACAGATAGAACAATCGTTTCAACTCCCTGCGGCCGTGAGAGACGGTATCGAGAATCATTCCGCTTGCCAACGTTAGGAAGGACAGCAGCACCAGGCTAGCCGACAGCACCGCCGTCGGGAACCGCGGGACCAGCCCCGTATGGACGAATTCCGACACCACCGGGACACCGAGTACCATCGCGCAAACGAAGAGAAGTCCCGCGATCGTCGAAAAGAACTGCAGCGGGCGCTCATCCTTCACCAGCATCAGGATCGTCCGGCTGATCCGGATGCCGTCGCGGATGGTATTGAGCTTCGATTCGGACCCGGCGGGACGGGAACCGTATCTGATCTGCAAGTCGCCGACCGGCATCTGCAGTTCGAGGGCGTGGACGGTGAATTCCGTTTCGGTTTCGAACCCCGCGGCCAGAGCCGGAAAGGATTTCACGAACCGGCGGCTAAATACCCGGTAGCCGGACAGCATGTCTTTGATACGGGCGCCAAATATTCTCCGCACGGCCCCGGTGAGCACGGTATTGCCGAACTGATGACCAGGCCGATAGGCGTCCCCCGAATCAGGCTCTCGGGTGCCGGTCACCATGTCGAGGTTGTCGGCTATGAGCATCTGAACCATATCGGCGGCGGCGGTGGCATCATAGGTGTCGTCGCCATCCACCAGGACATAGATGTCGGCTTCGACGTCGGCGAACATCCGCCGTACGACGTGACCTTTGCCTTGCAGGGGTTCGGTGCGCACGATCGCCCCTGCCGCATACGCTTCGGCGCCGGTGTTGTCGTTCGAGTTATTGTCGTACACATAAACGTTACAGCCAGGGAGGGTCCTCTGGAAGTCCCGCACGACCTTGGCGATCGTCAGCCGTTCGTTGTGGCATGGGATCAGTACGGCGATTTTGTTGTTGATACCGACTTTTTCGGCCGGGTTTCGTGCAATAGGGTCGTCAACGGCCACGCCGCAGCCTCCGCTCTTCGGGCGAAGAGTAGCGCCAGGAAACCGCTCAACCAAATCACACGCGCCTTACCGGGCGCGACCGCACCACGAACCACTACCGCGCCGATCGAAATGAAACAGCGCTCTCAGCGACAAATCCTTGTGCCATTAAGACGATCACATCGTGATGCGCAACTGTCTCATTTGCAAAACACGATGTGGAGAGATTTCGGCAACGATCGAGTCTCCAACGACGGGACAAAGCCGCTGCAACCGCAAAGGCACGTTATCAGGCGCTGTCACCTAGCTTCCGCTTGGACACGGTTTGCCCATCGGTATAGCGTGACGTATCCGGTCAATTCAGAAAGATGATCTTCGCGTGCGCTCAACGATAACGTTGCGGCCTGGGCGGGCTACCGTGGGTTTACTGAATCGAGCCCTCTTGTCCGTTCTCGAGATTCTGGCTTTGTGTTTGCCCGCGCTGATCAATGACGCGCCATTGGTCTATCCGGATACGCGATCATACTTCCTAGGCGGTCGCGCGGCAGTTGAGAAAGCGGCTGGCTGGTTTGCCGGCGGCATGAGCGGGGCGGGGGCCGGCCAGATCGATGCCACGCTGCACAAGGCACGCGGCGTGCGGTCGGCGTTTTATGCGCTCTTCACCTACATTCCAGCGGTCTCGGTCTCACTTTGGCTGGTGATTGTGCTGCAGGCGGTCATCGTCGCCGCGATGCTGAGGCTGCTGTTCAATCTGGTCTGTCCTGGTCGCGAAAACTGGCAGGCGACGGCGTTCATCGTCGCACTGTCACTGTTAACCACGGTGTCCTGGGCCACCAGCAATGTCATGCCAGACATTTTCACCGCGATCATGGCGCTGGGTGTCATCATCACCCTGGTATTCTGGCAGCAATTGAGCGGCTGGAAACGCCGAGCGGTGTTTCTCGCGATGGTCGGGGGGCTCGTCATGCACTTGACGAATTTGCCGATCGCCGCCGGTTTGCTGATCGTCGGCGCGATCATCATCCACGAGAATCTCTGGACCCAGCGCGGGCGCTATCTGCTGATCATCCAGGCGCTGGCGGTAAGCGTCGCCGCGCTGCTCGCCGTGGGCGTGGTCGGCTTCCATGAATGGACCGTCGCACCGCAGTCGCCGCCGTTTCTGCTCGCCCGGTCGCTGCGCGATGGTCCTGGCAGGTTGTATCTTCAGGAGAATTGCCCTGGAATCGGCCTGGATATGTGCAAGCACCTCGATAAGCTTGACCAGGCAACGAGCCGGTTCCTGTGGGACGACGATGGCGTCTACTCCGCCGTGTCGGCAGAGGAGGAGGCGCAGCTTCGTGCCGAGGACAAGCGAATCTATGTTGCGGCCGCATTAGAGTTTCCCTGGTTGCAAGCGAAGGCGATGGCGCGGAACGCATTGCTTCAGCTCATCACCTTCACGATCCATGAATATTACATTCCCTCCTCGGCCGATTATGACCGAACCGGAATGACCTTGCATATGCCCGATCAGGCGCCCTGGCAGACCTACGTAAGCATCGTTGAATATACGATCGTCATTGGAAGTCTGGGTTTCATCGGATTGACGTGGCGGCGTGGCCTCGGCCGAGATCTCAAGCGGGTCTCGCTGCTGGTGATCACGACAGCCCTGCTGGAAGCGGCTGCCGGCGCCATCTCGGAACCGGTTCCACGCTACGAGGCCAGGGTGATCTGGCTGATCCCGATGGCCGCGTTGCTAATATGGTCGGCATCGCGCCGAGGCGCTAACGCCGCAGCACCTGCATCCGCAGCGCCGCGAGGCGGGCTGTAATCGCGGGCACGTTGAATTGCCTGGCGCGTTGTCGTCCGGCCTCGGCAAGGGAGGCGCGGCGGGCGTCGTTGCTGGCGAGCATTTGGATGGCGGCGGCGATTTCGGCCGGGGCGTCCGGGTTGGCGTAGATCGCGGCGTCGCCGGCGACTTCCGGCAGGCCGCCCCGAGGGGAGCACACCAGAGCGGCGCCGCTGGCCAACGCCTCGAGCGCGACCAGGCCGAAGGGTTCGGGCCAGCGGCTGGGTACGACGACGATTGCGGCGCGCGCCATAGCGGCGAGAACCTCGGGATGATCACGATATCCCAGCATGCGGACGTTGGCGCTGTTGGCGGCGGCGCGCACCATCTGGACAAAGCCGGTATCGGGGCTGTCGTGGGCGAAGCGGTCGGCGCCGATGATTTCGGCGCGCCAGCCCGGCAGCTGCGGCAGTGCGGCGGCGCAGGCAGCGACGAAGGCATCGGGTCCCTTGTCGGCGACGACGCGACCGGCGAACAGGATCAGCCTCTCGCGCTGGGCGGGCGCGGGGATTTCGCTGAGGTCCAGGCAGTTGTGCAGGACGACTGCGCCGCTGACCGGTGAGGTCACGCCATCGAGCAGGCGTCGCCGCAGGTATTCGGATGCGGTGATGACGAGCGCGAGGCGCCGCAGCATGTTATAGCGTTCGCCGGGCGATTGTGCGTCGCGCATCCCCTGGGGATCGTTGTTCAGGATGACGGTGAGCGGGATCGCCGGCAGCCGGGCGGCAAGGGCCATGGCGATTTCCGGGCGGTTGTGAACCTCGACCAGGGCCGGTTTGCGTTTTCGCAACGCGCCGGCGACGGCCGCAGCATAGCGGATATTGGTGTTGCCCGGCGGCCAAAGGGCGGGGGCGACTTCACGGAAATCGATGTCCGGAAAAACCGGGCCGTCCTGCCGGCCGCCGAATATCGTGGTCTGAAAGCCCGGTGTCTGCGCCAGACGGCGCGCCAGCATGCCGATGGCTCCGGCGCGGCCGCGCCCGAAACCCTCACGCGGGGGGAGGACGACGGCGACGTTGATGGGGTCGGCTTGCATGGGCCGCGGTCTATACAGCGGCGTCCGCCGGGCGCCAATCGGCGGCGCCTGGTGAGCGGTGCCGACCACTCGCGGCCAGGCAGTGATACCGCCTATAGAAAAGCGGAATGAATTGGGAGACTTCTCGTGAGCATAGCGTTGGCTGTCATCATCGTTGTCGTGCTGGTGATTCTGGCGCGGTCGGTTCGCATCGCGTCGGAGTGGCAACGGGCGGTCATCCTGCGGCTTGGGCGGTTTCACGCTGTGGCCGGGCCTGGCCTGTATCTGCTGTTTCCAGTCATTGATGCGGTGGCTCAGGTAATCGATCTGCGCATCCAGACGACGATGATCACCGCGGAGCAGGCGCTCACGCGCGACACCGTGGCGGTTGGGGTGGATGCGATCGTCTTCTGGCAGGTCGAGGACGCGGAAGCCGCGGCGATCCGGATCGCCAACTATCGCGAGGCGATCGAGCGGGTGGCGCAGACCAGTTTGCGTGAGATGATCGGTGCCACCGAGTTGTCCAGGTTGCTATCGGACCGGAAGACCGCGGATGAGCAGCTTCGGGTGACCATCAGCGCGAAGACCGGCACTTGGGGCGTCACGGCGCGTAGTGTCGAGATCAAGGACGTCGCGATTCCCCGCGAACTGCAGGACGCGATGAGCCGGCAGGCGCAGGCGGAGCGGGAGAAGGATGCGCGGGTGACGCTGGCCTCGGCGGAGCAGGCGATCGCCGAGCAGATTCTGGAGGCGGCACGACTGTATGGCAGCGACCCGAATGCGCTGAAGCTGCGACAGATGAATTTGCTTTATGAGATGAACAAGGAGCGTGGGACGACGGTGCTGATTCCGACCGACATGGCCAACAGTTTGGGCACGGTGGTTGCCCTGACGAGAGCATCGTCTCCCAATCCAGCCTAATTCGTGGGCGTCAGCGGTGAACCCATACGACGGCGCCCGTTAATGTGGCAATAGAGCAACACTTTGGCGTGTCACAAAAAGAAATGCTGCGTCGCAGCAAAAAACGCTTGCGCGGCGTCGCCGAGGCAACCATTCTCTGCCTCGCAGACGCGCTTTGGCGCACTGCTTTCTTGGACGTTTCCTCCCTAAACTTCGGCGGTGCCACAAGCACCGCCGTTTTTTTAGTCACGCCGGAGGCGGGTTTGCCGGGTGCTAAAAGGTGTCGTCCGAGCCACCGCCGCCGCTGTCCCAACTGCCGCCGTCGCTGCCGCTGCCGTCTGACCATGACGCGTCAGGCGCGCTGCTCGACTGGTCCCATGAGCTGTTATCGACATAGTCCTGGTTGCCGCCCGCGGTGCCGCCGCCATCGCCCTGCCCCCACGTCCCGGTGTCGACGTAGTCCTGGCTGGGGGCGGCCGGCGTGGTCCATGGGCCGGCCGCGGGCGCGGCACCGAATCCGCCGCCGCCAAATTCATTGCCACGCCCGGAAAACAGGCTCATGAGCGCATTGCCAGCAACCACGCCACCCGCCACACCGGCCGCGGTTGTCAGCGCTGACCCGAGGAAGCCGGATCCGCCGCGCTGCTGGAACATGCCCTGCTGGTAGTTCGGCGGGTATTGCGGCGGCGGGGGTGCCGACTGCTGATAATAAGGCTGTTGCGGGCCTTGGCCGCCCGAGCGCGGATCGCCTTGCGGGGGCGGCTGCTGCGGCCGGCTGCCGCCGAACAGCCCGCTGAAGAAGCCCCCGCCCGGCTTACCGCCGGACTGCTGCGCCTGCTGCGCCGCCTGCTGGGCCTGCTGCAGCTCCCACTCGAGCCGCTTGATCCGGTTCTGCGCCTCCACCAGAGCGTGTTCCTGGACGAACGCAAGCTGCGTGATCCGGTAGCGAGCCTCGGGATACTGGCTGAAGGCCTGGGCGATCAGAGCGTCGGCGTCGCGGTCAATGGGCGGCAGCGCCTGCTGGGTCGCCGGCACGGATCCGCCGGAAAAGCCCGATTGCTGCGATGCGCCGCCGACGCGGGCGATGAATTGGGTGATGATGTCGCGTTCTTCGTTCGTCATTGGGGGCCCCTTTATAGGTCTGTCAGAACGACCCGAACGAAAGGAATGTGGCGCCGAGCGGGGTTTGGTTCAATGGCAAGTCAATTAAGGGCGCAGGCGTTGTCTTGCCGTCGGCGAGATCCCGTTCGGCCAGCGCCGGATCGCGGGCACCTGGGTCGCCATAACCCGCGCCGCCCGCCGTTTGGACCACGACCCGGTCGCCGCGTCCGAGCCTGGTCACGGTTTTCGATGGGATCACCTCGGTGCGGCCGTCGTGGCGCAGGATCACCGAGCGAGCGCGTGCACCGTCGGCGCCGCCCTGAGCGCCACGGGCGTTGCTGAAGTGCCGCTCGCCGCGATGGGTGAAGGCGATGTCGCCGACCAGCATCTGGTAGTCGCGGATCGTTCCAAGACCGCCGCGATGGGTGCCCCGCCCGCCAGAATCCGCAGCCAAGGCCACGCGGTTGAGGCGAATTGGGGCCTCCATCTCGATCGCCTCGGCCGGCAGGTTCATGCAGTTGGTCGCGTCCGTCTCGATCACGTCCACACCGTCGGCGTGGCGGGATGCACCGCTGCCACCGGCGATCAGATCGCCGATCACGAAGCGCGAGCCCTGCGCGGTCCGGCCGCCGAATGCGACCATCAGCATTTCGCCCGCCGAGGCGGCGGGGACCTTGTCGGGAAGCGCGTCCGCAAGGGCGGAGATGATCGAGCCGGCAATGCGCTTGATGGTGGAGGTGCGTGCGTTCACCGGTGCCGGTTCGGTTGGATTGACCAGGCTGCCCGGCGGCAGGTGCAGCGAGATCGGCCGGAAACAGCCGCCGTTGGTGGGAATGGCCGGGTCGGTCAGCGCCCGGATCGCGAAGCAGGCGGCGGCCAGCGAGCCTGACGGCACGCAGTTCAGCGGGCCGCGAACCTGGGGGCTGGTCCCGGTGAAATCGATATGGATGGCGGCGTGTTCCACCACCACGGCGACCTCGATCCGAATCGGCTGGTCGAGGTCGATGCCATCGTTGTCGAGATAGTCGACGAAGCGGTAGGTGCCCTCGGGGATCATCGACAGTGCCTGGCGGGTCATCTTCTCCGACCGGTCCAGCAACGCGGCGAAGATCGTCGTCACGTCGCGGGTCCCGTAACGACTGGCGATTTCGTGCATGCGGCGGGCGCCGATACTGCACGCGGCAACCTGGGCATGGATATCGCCCATCACCGTGTCCGGGATGCGGACGTTCTGGCGGATCATCGCCACCAGGGTTTCGTTGAGCACGCCGCGATCGCGCAATTTCAGCAATGGAATCCGCAGTCCTTCCTGAAACACCTCGGTGGCATTGGTGGGGACGGAGCCCGGCGTGAGGCCGCCCATGTCCTGATGATGGGTCATCGCGGCGGAGAAGGCGATCAATCGCCCGTCCAGCAGGATCGGCTGGATGATGGCGACATCCGGCAGATGTGTGCCGCCGAGGTAGGGATCGTTCATCAGGAAGATATCGTTCGGATGCATTTGATCGGCCGGGAACGTGTCGATCACCCGCCGGATCACCGGGATCAGGGTCGCGAGATGAATGGGAATTGCACAGGCTTGCGCCAATGTGCTGCCCTCGGCCGTGAACAGTCCCGCGGAGGCGTCCAAACCTTCCTTCACGATCGGCGAGAACGAACTGCGCAGCAGCGTGGACTGCATTTCGTTGGCAATGCCCTCGAGTTTGTGGCGGATCACCTCCACGGTGACCGGGTCCAGTTCTTCGGCCGCGACATCTCCTCGCCGCGGGTTCTGCTCGATCAGCAGAGCGCCGTCGGGCAAGACCCGAGCCGTCCAGCCCGGTTCAACGAGGGTGGTTGAATCCGCCTGTTCGATGATGGCTGGGCCGGGGATGGAAAGGCCGGGCACGATCTGGTCGCGCCGGCAGACCGCCGCCTCGACGGGGCGCGGGGTCTGCCGCACACGAATAGGGCGGCTGCCAGGAGGGCGCCTGCCAGCATCGCACGGCACGGCAATGGTGATACTGGCGTCGGGGCCGGCGGCCGCGCGGGTGCGGGCGGCGCGGTGGACGCTGCGCAGGTTGACGATGCGGGCCGGGGCGCCGGTGTGATGCCCGTAGACTCGATCATAAGCGGCCTGAAACGCGCTATAGGCCTGGGAAAGCGCATCCGGCGCGGTCGCTTCGATCGGCACCTGCAGGTGGTGGGACTGGCCACGGTAGCAGATGTCCGCATAGTAGGTGATTGCCACACCGGTGTTCGCTGCGCCTTCCTGGCGCATGAGTTCGGCGCACCGCGCGTCGAGCGTCCGCAGGCTATCCTGCACGTCCGCCAGCTTCGCCCCGTCCAGGGCACGGGGAAATGCGCTGGACGCTTCATGCTCAACCGGGGCACCCAGAAGACCGGCGGCGGCGAGCACGCCGGGATGGGGTGGAACCACGATGGTGCGCATGCCGAGTGCCTCGGCGAGTGCGGTTGCATGCATTGGGCCGGCACCGCCCAGCGGGATCATGGCGTAGCCGCGCGGATCGATGCCTCGCCCGATTGAAACCAGACGAATAGCCTCCGCCATCTGAGCATTCAGTACCCGATGGATACCGAGTGCTGCCTGTTCGACGGTGATGCCAAGCGGGGCGGCGATATGGCGGCAGATCGCGTCGCGGGCGCGCCGCGGGTCGAGGACCATTGTCCCGCCGGCGAAGCTCACCGGATCGATATAGCCTAGGACGACCGAGGCGTCGGTCACCGTCGGCTGCTCGCCACCGCGGGCGTAGCAGGCCGGGCCGGGGTCCGATCCCGCTGACGCCGGGCCAACGCGCAGTGATCCGCCGGCGTCCAGCCAGGCGAGGCTGCCGCCGCCGGCGCCGATCGCTGTGACATCGACCATCGGGACGCGCACGGTAAAGCCGTCGATGACGCCTTCCGGGCGGATCAGCGGCTCGCCGTCACTGATAAGGGCGATGTCGCAGGATGTGCCGCCAATGTCGATCGTGATCTGGTCGTGGAAGCCGGCAGCCATGCCGACCTGTAGGCCGCCGACGACGCCGGCGGCGGGGCCGGACAGGAACAGGCGCACCGGGCGCTGACGGGCGACTGGCGAGGCCGCGAGCCCGCCGCGCGACTGCATTACCTGCAAGGGCGCGAGGAGGCCGAGGTGGTCCAGTTCTTCCTCCAGGTTGGCAAGGTAGCTGGAAATGACGGGCTTGATGTAGGCGTCAAAGGCTGTGATGCAGGTTCGCTCGTATTCGCGGAAGGCGGGGTCAACGTCAGAGGACAGCGACACCAGCATACCAGGCCGCATCTGGTTGATGAGTTCGCGGATACGATGCTCGTGGCTGGGGTCCAGAAAGGCGAACAGCAGGCAGACCGCGATGACCTCGACGCCTTGGTTCACCAGATCGGCGATCGCGGTACGGACGGTGTTCTCGTCGAGCGGGACGAGGATCTCTCCGGTGGCGCTGATGCGCTCCCTTACTTCCTTGCGGAAGCGGCCGGAGGCGAGGAAGACTGGCGGCTCCGGCGAGAGGATCAGGTCGTACATCTGGTGGCGCATCTGACGGCCGATCTCCAGCACGTCCTTGAAGCCTTCGGTGGTGATGAGGCCGACGCGGGCGCCCTTGCGCTCCAGCACCGCATTGGTGGCCGCGGTGGTGCCGTGCGCGACGCGGGTGACGCGGCTGGGATCGACGCCCCATGTCGTGCGAGCATGATCCAGCGCGGCCATGACCGCCTGGCTAGGATCGCGGGTTGTTGGGAATTTCGCCAGCCGGACCGAGCCGTCGGAGGACCGGCAGACGAGGTCGGTGAAGGTGCCACCGATGTCGATGCCCAGTTCGTAGCGATGCGCTTCGCCGTCGTCGCCGTCCATGCCGGACTCCGTCATTCTAGTGATCCCTGCGCGGCCGGGCGCGGCAAACAGTTCCCTGCGTGAGCGCCGGACGCAAGCCTGCCCCTCGGTCATTGGCAGCAAAAAGTGGGATGGACCAAGCGCGGCGAAGCGCCGATAGTCATCTCATGGAGCAAACCGGCGGTTGTCATTGCGGGAACCTTCGCGTCCGGGTGCGGCTGACACAGCCGGCAGAGGAGATGCCGTTGCGCTCATGCGCTTGCTCGTTTTGCCGTTCGCATGGGACGCGTACTGTTTCCGATCCGGCCGGAGAGGCTGATCTGTGGGCCGCGGACTGGTCCCTGGTGGAGAAATATCGCTTTGGATCCCGCACCGCGGATTATCTGCTGTGCCGCCGATGCGGCGTCTACGTCGGCGCGGTCTGCGACACAGCAGCCGGGCGGCGCAGCGTGATCAACACGCTGTGCCTAAGCGATCGAGCCGCTTTCAGCCAGGACGTTGCGCGGCCGGACTACGAAGGCGAAGCCGTTGAAGCGCGGCTGGCTCGGCGTGCAGTGAACTGGATGCCAGTTGTACTGCACAATTCGAGCGCAACGTAAGAATAATCTGTGTGTTTTCGCTGAAGAGAATTGCTGTTTCTCGTGTACGAAGACTAAAGTTACTTTATAGTAACATGCCTTTGAGCGCTAATATCCGGGAGGGGGCGGCCGATACCCTTGTGGCGGGGGCGGCCGATCATAGCCTGGCGGGGGCGGCCGGTCGTAAGGGGGAGGCGGCGGCGGGGGCGGTCGCCGTGGCTGCTCGATGATGCAGCCAGAAACGGCCATTGCGGAGACCAATACAAGGATTGAACGCAAAAACCTCATGCACGACTCCGTGGGCCGCCCGATTGCATTGCTACCCTAACCAGGGCGCGAATGAAAGAGCCAACCCATTGACAAGACTGGCGCGCCCGAAGAGACTCGAACTCCTAACCCCCAGATTCGTAGTCTGGTGCTCTATCCAATTGAGCTACGGGCGCAGTCAGGCGGCGGGGTGTAGCGGAACCCCCCGCCGGTATCAACCCCTAAGCGGCGAGTTTGTCCAGCTCGCGCAGTATCGACTCGCCCATCACACCGGTGCCAACTCTAGCGGAGCCAGGCGCCATGATATCGGCCGTGCGCAGGCCATTTTTCAGCACATTGGTGCAGGCCCGTTCGATCAGCGCGGCGTCTTCCGCCATGCCGAACGAATAGCGTAGCAGCATGGCGAAGCTCAGAAGCTGGCCAAGAGGGTTGGCGACACCCTTGCCGGCGATGTCGGGGGCGCTTCCGTGGATCGGCTCATATAAAGCGTGCCGTTTGCCGGAAGGCTGTTCGGCGCCCAGCGTGGCCGACGGCAGCATCCCGAGGCTGCCGGTCAGCATCGAGGCCAGATCCGACAGCAGATCGCCGAACAGATTGGACGTTACGATAACGTCGAACTGCCTCGGATTGCGGACCAACTGCATGGCGCAGTTATCGGCGTACATATGCGTCAGTTCGACATCGGCAAATTCCCGTTCACGCAGGGCGGTGACGGTCTGGCGCCAGAACAGCCCGGATTGCATCACATTGGCCTTCTCGACGCTGCACACGCGGTTCTGTCGCTTGCGGGCAAGATCAAAGGCGACGCGGCAGACGCGTTCGATCTCGGACGTGGTATAGGTCTCGGTGTCGAAGCCACGGCGCTGACCGCCGGGCAGGGTCTCGACGCCGCGGGGTTCGCCGAAATAGATGCCGCCGGTGCTTTCGCGCACGATCATCAGGTCCAGGCCGCGGACGATGTCGGGCTTCAGGGTGGAAGCGTCGACCAGCGGATCCAGCACGATGGCGGGCCGGAGGTTGGCGAACAAGTCGAGCTCCTTGCGCAGGCGCAGGATGGCGATCTCCGGGCGGAGCTGGAAGCCGAGTGTGTCCCATCGCGGGCCGCCGACGGAGCCGAACAGAATGGCGTCGGCTTCCTTGGCCTTTTGCATGGTTTCCTCGGTGATCGGCGCCCCATAGGTGTCAATCGCCGATCCACCGACATGATCGTCGGAGACGTCGAAAGACACCAGGCGCCGGCGATCCATCCAGTCAATGACGCGGCGGACCTCTCGCATCACCTCTGGGCCGATGCCGTCACCGGGCAGTATCAACAGTTTCTTGTTGGCTGGCATCGGGCATCCTTCGGACTAAGCGCGTTGCGGAAGGCATCGCGCTTGCAGGTGATGGTCAGGCGGCGGTTGTCGTCGGCAGCCAGGGCTGGGACTGGCGACGCCTGGCCTCGAAGCCGTCGATCTGGGCGCCGTGTTGCAGAGTTTGGCCGATGTCGTCCAGGCCGTTCAGCAGGGAGTGTTTCCGGAACGGGTCGATGTCGAAGGGAATTTCCTCGCCGTTCGGCCGGATCACCACCTGGCCTGCAAGGTCGATGGTGACGCGGGCGTTGCCGCCAAGTTTGGCGTCGTTGATCAATTGGTCGCAGACCGGGCGCGGCAGCCGGATCGGCAGAATACCGTTCTTGAAGCTGTTATTGTAGAAGATGTCGGCGAAGCCGGGCGCGATGATACAGCGGATGCCGAAATCCAGCAGCGCCCAGGGAGCATGCTCGCGCGAGGAGCCGCAGCCAAAGTTCTCGTGCGCGATGATAATCTGCGCGCTGCGGTAAGGTTCCTGGTTCAGGATGAAATCCGGTTTTTCCTTGCCGTCCTTGTCGAAGCGCAGCGGATCGAACAGGTGCACGCCGAGGCCTGAGCGCTTGATGGTTTTCAGGAAGCGCGCCGGGATGATCTTGTCGGTGTCGATGTTCTGCATCGGCATCGGCGCCGCGACGGCGGTCAGTGTGGTGAACGGTTCCATGGTCTGCTCCCTGCCTTGAGCGGCATAACGGGTGGTTACGGCTTTATTGTCGTGACGTTCGAAGCGACATCCGGCTTGGGTATATCACGCCGAAGCAACCGAGCGGGATGCGTTATAGGGGCGGGCAATTGAGCACGCACCGCTCATACCAACTGCCGGACATCGGTCAGGTGCCCGGTCACGGCGGCGGCGGCGGCCATTGCGGGTGACAACAGGTGGGTGCGGCCGCCCTGGCCCTGACGTCCCTCAAAGTTGCGGTTGGAGGTGCTGGCGCAGCGCTGGCCCGGCGTCAATTTGTCGGGGTTCATGCCGAGGCACATGGAGCAACACGGGTCACGCCACTCGAACCCGGCTTCCAGCAGGATGCGGTCGAGGCCTTCCTCCTCGGCCTGGCGCTTGACCAGACCGGAGCCTGGGACAACCAGTGCCTGCACGCCGTCAGCTACCTTGCGGCCCTTGGCAACAGTGGCCGCGGCGCGGATGTCTTCGATCCGGCCATTGGTGCAGGAGCCAATGAACACCACGTCGATCGGCAGATCCTGCATCGCCTGGCCGGGCGCGAGGGCCATGTATTCGAGCATGCGGTTCAACTGGGTGCGTTTGCCCTCGTCCGGTTCGTCCGAGGGGTTGGGAACGATGCCGGTGACCGGAACGACGGCGCCGGGGGTGGTGCCCCAGGTGACCATCGGCGCAATCTCGGATGTCGTCAGGTGGACGACGGTGTCGTAGTGGGCGCCAGTGTCGGTGGGGAGCGTCTTCCAGTAAGTGACGGCTTGCTCGAACGCTTCGCCCTTCGGTGCGAATTCGCGGCCCTTGATATAGTCGAACGTCGTCTGGTCTGGGGCGATCAAGCCGGCGCGGGCGCCCGCCTCGATCGACATGTTGCTGACCGTGCAGCGGCCGGCCATGTCCAGGGCGCGGATCGTGTCGCCGGTGTATTCGATGACGTGGCCGTTGCCGCCGGCCGTGGTGATCTTGCCGATGATCGCCAGCACGATGTCCTTGGCCGAACAGCCGAAACCCAGCGTGCCGGAGACGTCGATCTGCATGTTCTTGGCCGGGTTCTGCAGCAGGGTCTGGGTGGCCATCACGTGCTCCACTTCCGACGTCCCGATGCCGAAGGCCAGGGCGCCGAGGGCGCCGTGGGTCGAGGTATGGCTGTCGCCGCAGACGATCGTCGTGCCGGGCAGGGACAGGCCGAGTTCGGGGCCGATGATGTGGACGATGCCCTGACGCACGTCGAGGATCGGGATGTAGGGGACGGCAAATTCGACAACATTCTTTTCCAGCGTCTGCACCTGAATACGGCTGTCTGCTTCTTTGATCTTCGTCGCGGTCCGCTCGCCGATCGTTGGGATGTTATGGTCGGCGACGGCGATGGTCAGATCGGGGCGGCGCAGCTTGCGGCCGGCCATGCGCAGCCCCTCGAACGCCTGCGGGCTGGTGACCTCGTGAAGCAGGTGGCGATCGATATAAAGGATGCAGGTGCCATCTGGAAGTTTTTCGACGACGTGGCTGTCCCAGGTCTTGTCGAAAAGGGTGCGTGGCCTGCTGGCGGACATGTTGGCTCCCGGTTACCGTTCCGTCGAAATAGGTGGTTTGAAGGAAGCCGCCGTGTTGTGCAACCTGTACCGCCCTCAGGTCAGCCGCGTTAGGTATGCAAGCACACCTTTTGGCGCTCGCAGGTTCGACAGTCCGAGGTCGCCGACCGCTTCCGCGGCGCCATTCTGTTCAAGCCAGAGAGGAGCAAGAAACGGGGTGCGCAGTCCACGGTATCGGGCGATGATGGACATCCAGCGACGACGGATACCCCATGCGGCACCCGATCTTGATTCTGACGGCCCTGCTCGCGGGCGTTGCAGCCGCCCCGGTGACTCTGACCCCGCGCGGCCATCAACACCGGCTAATCACGCTGGCCACCACCAAGACCGGCAAGGAGCGCCTGAGTACGAAAGGCACCGATGAGCAACGCATCAATGATTGTAAGGTGCCACCGGCGCAGCGGACCAAGCGCAGACCGGCAGAGTGCGCCAGGCCACACTGAGATCGAAATCAACTGCCAGCCGCGGATATCAGCCCTGCAAGCGCGTCTGCTGACATGACAGCCACGCGAGAGCGTCTCTGGTCGCGTGATTTGGACGAACACCTTGATTTCTGCCATCGGACGCGGTTGGCGGGCTTGCGCGCAATGACAATCTCAATCCCGAAAGACGGCAGGTATGGCTGAAGATTGACCCCTTCCTTCGGGGGGCAACGAATGGCATCTTGCGCTGCTGGCGGCTGCGAGGTTTCGCTCATCCTCTGGATGTGAGCCGCCGAGGCGGGGCCTCAAATCGGTTCGCGGGCGACGTCGATCAACCGTATCGAGGCGGCCAAAGCGTTCTATGCCGCGACCGTCGGCTGGACCTTCGACGAAATGCCGATGACACATCAGAACCGCATCTACTGGCTCGCCAAGGCGGGAGGCAAGCCGGTCGCGGGCATCCTCGACATGCGCGGAATCGTTCCCGATTCCGATCCGCCGCACTGGCTGAGCTATCTTGAAGTCGATGACCTCGATCAACGCGTTGCAGAGATCCAGGGGCGCGGCGGCACGATCGTCCGGCCGCCGTTCGACATCCCCAAATTCGGGCGCATTGCCATCGGAGCCGACGCGACGGGCGCATTCATGGCCTGGGTGACCTCGAAACCCTGACCGTGACCGCAGCGACGCTGGCATTTTGCGCATTACGGCTCTCTTTCAAACGTTCCACCTGGTTTTCGTGGTCGGCCTGAGTTCGACTTTCGGTCAGTAACGTCTTGTGCCCCGCCGGAGATCACGCCCGGCGGGGATCCCATGATTTCAGATTCCGGTAGAGAGTATCTTCTTCCGGTAGAGAGTATCTTCTATTGTAAAGGGTGTGAAAATCTTGTTTTTGTGCAAGCGATTCGGTGGTCAGCCCAGCTATGCCGCCGCTCGGCGCCTCCCGTCCGGCATCTCGTCTGCGGCGAAGGGGCGAAAAATGAAGCGACACCCTCGGTTCTGCCTGTGATCACGTCGAAGCATCTGCCAGGAATCCCCTCACCTGGCCCAAGAAAAACTCTAGCCGGTCGTGGTGCACCCAGTGACCGGCCTTCTCGACGCCCAAAACCCTGGCGTGCTTGAAGTGGGACAAGCGGCCGTCCTCGGCCGGGTCGGTCGCCCAGCTTTCGGTGCCGTAAACCAGCAGCGTGGGACACCTGATCGATCCCCATAGCTCGGCGATCGCGTTACGGGTCATGTCGTAGGGCGGCCAAAGGCGGACATAATGATCGAACTTCCAGCTGTAGGTCCCGTCCTCGTTCTGATTGACGCCGTATTGGGTCAGGTGCCTCGCCTGGGCCGGGGTGAGATGCTTGTTCTCCTCCTGCATACGGGCGTAGGCGGCCTCGACCGTCGGATAGCGACGGGGCTGACGGCCCGACAGGCCGCGTTGCGCGTCGATCCAGATGCGCATGCGTTCGCCAATGGGCTTCTTGTCCGAGATCGCGTCCTGGCCAGGTCCTGGGCCGAGGCCCTCGATCGCCACGACGCTGCGGACGTTGTCGGGGTAGATGCCGGTGTAGCGGAGGGCGATGTTGCCGCCCAGCGAGTGGGCGATGAGCGTGACCGGCGTCAGGTTCTGCTGGTGGATCAACTGCGCCAGATCGTAAATGTAATTGGCCATGGTGTAGTGGCCGGAGGCCGACCAGGCGGAGTCGCCGTGGCCCCGGAGATCGGGCGCGATCACGTGGTAGTCGCCGCGGAGGTCGGCGGCGACCCAGTCCCAGTTGCGGCAATGGTCGCGTCCCCCGTGCAGCAGAATCAGCGGTGGCGCATTGGAATTGCCCCAGTCCACGTAGTGCAGACGCAGCCGCTGCGAGAAATAGACACGCGAGGTCGGTCCGGATTCCGGCGTCATGGGCATCACCCAATCGGCGGCTTTTGCTGGTGCCACGCCGTCGCCCGTTCATAGGCGGCGGCGACGCGCAATACCGTCGCATCGTCAAAGTAACGACCGGCGAACTGCACCGACAGCGGCAGACCCGAACGGGAAAGGCCGGCCATCATCGCCAGGGCGGGGTGACCGGTGACGTTGAACGGGGTGCGGGCCTGGCGGGGATAGGTGCGCGCGGTCTCCTCGGGGTCGTCGAGGCGGCTGGCGGGGTCCATCGAACTGGCACACAGCAGTACGCCGTAGTCGCGCAGGCGGTCCTCGACCGCGGCGATCACCTCGGTGCGGCGGCGCTGGGCGCCGACAAAGTCGCCGGCGGTCATGAACGCACCGGGCAGCAGGCGGCGGCGGGAAAGCTGGCCGTAGTCGCCGGGGCGCTCGCGCAGCCAGGGGGCGTGCACCGACCAAGCCTCGCTGCAGAGGATAACGCGGTTGATGCCGGCGAATTCCGTTAGCGTCGGCAGGGTGACGGTATGGACCTGGGCGCCTTCGGCCTGCAGAACGCGGGCGAC
>DASYBP010000775.1:0-4525 GCA_036500715.1 Rhodopila sp. | reverse complement strand
TGGATCAGTGCGCTCCAGTATTCTGGCCGCGGATAGCTCGCTACAAGCCGCTCCAGCGCCGCCTGATACCCTGCCGCGTCATTCTGTTTCAGTGCGGCATCGGCCAGCAAGCGCAACTGCGGCTCCGCCAACGTGACACCGGCAGCGATCTGTTCGTTCAGCGTCCGCGTCGTGTCGGTCCAATCCGCGCTCTGATAATAGGCTTGCGCCAGCAGCGTGCGAACCGCCTCATCCTTCCCACCCGCCGCCTGGTAGCGTTGCGCCCACGTGATTGTCTTCGGGTAGTCCTTCAACTCGTAGGCCAGGCTGACCTCCACGAGGATCAGCCGCTGCTGGTCGGCAGGGGCCAGCTTGCCAGTATCGATAGCTTTCTCAAACGAAGCCGCGGCCGTCGCGGTATCGCCGTCGCCCTGAGCCGCGACGCCACGCAGTTGTTCCAGCACGCTCGTTGCCTCGAGGCTGAGCGGCCCACCCGCCTCCGCCTTCTTGATTTGCACCAGCGCAGCCTGGAACTTGCGTTGCGCAATCAGCGCCTGCGCTGCCTGCAGTGGTTTACCAACCCGCGGCGGCAACGAGGTTTCGGTATGCTCCCCCGACGCCGCCGCAGCGAGCAGCAGCAAGGCAGTCCAGGACAGAGCACGCCATCTCATCGGCATTAGTCGTCTCCCCCGGCCAAAAACTGTTCGTTACCCACAAGGCCGATCTTTGTCAGGCCCAACCGTTGGGCCGAAGCAAGGACTTCGGCGACGTATTTGTAGCTGGCGAGCCGATCCGCCCGGAGATGTAGTTCCGGCTGCACCGGCTGGCGCACCGCGGTCGCAAGCCGCTGCTCCAACGCCGAACGATCGGTTACTGGCTCGCCGTTCCACTCCAGGCTGCCGTCAAAGTCGACGCTGATGTCGATCACCTGCGGCTGCAACGCCACGGGCGGCGGAGGCGTGCCGACCGGCAAGTCCAGCTTCACGGCATGAGTCTGGATCGGAATGGTAATAATCAACATGATCAGCAGCACCAACATCACGTCGATCAACGGCGTGGTGTTGATGTCGACTAGCACATCCGGATCGCCGGCTGCCTGGCCTTTGCTGAAATCGATCGCCATCGCTGCCGCCCTTCTATCCGTGCAGTGGTTCGGTGATCAGGTTCACCTGCGCAACGCCGGCCCGCTGGCAGGTTGCCAGCACCCGGCCTACGAATTCGTAACGTACCTCCTGGTCGCCCCGGATGTGCACCTCCGGCTGCGGCTTCTTCACCGCCATCGTCTTCATCTGGTCGAACAGCGCGGCGGGGTTCGGTACCAGCCTAGTGTTCCAATAGATTGCGCCCTTGCGGTCGACGGAGAGGGTGATGTTCTCCGGCTTGGTCTGCATCGGCTGGTTAGTTTCATGCGGCAAGACCACCGGCACGGTGTGGGTTACGACCGGGATGGTGATCAGGAAGATGATCAGCAACACCAGCATCACGTCGACCAGGGGGGTCGTGTTGATGGCTGACAGAACCTCATCCTCGTCGCCGCCGTCCGACGACCCGACCTGCATCGCCATGTCAGGCGGCCGGCACGAGCTGCTTGGCTCGGGTCGCGGCAGGCCGCCTAATCGCCGCAGGCGGGCGGCCGCCGATCAGCACCGAGTGCAGGTCGGAACCAAAGGCGCGCAATTGCTCGACCGCCAACTTGTTGCGCCGCACCAGCCAGTTGTAGCCGAGCACTGCCGGCACCGCGACGGCCAGGCCGATCGCCGTCATGATCAGCGCCTCGCCCACGGGCCCAGCGACCTTGTCGATCGAGGCCTGCCCGGCGATGCCGATTGCGGTCGTGCGTGATAGATCCCCCAGACCGTGCCGAACAGGCCCACGAATGGCGCGATCGAGCCGACGGTCCCCAGCACCGCAAGACCGCCCTGCAAACGGCTGACGATCTGGTCGATAGCACGCTGTATCGACTGACTGACCCAAGAGTTGAAGTCGATATTTTGCCCCAACGACCCATCGTGGTTGCCGGCGGCGTCAACCCCGGAACCGGCCACGACGTGGAACGCGGAGCCGGGGCGCAGGGTCTTCACGCCCGCCTCCACCGAACCCGCGGACCAGAACTTGCGATTGACCCTGCGGACCCTGGCGCAGCAGCCCTGCCTGCTCAAACGTCTTGGTCACAAGCACATACCAGGATGCGGCCGACATAATGACCAGCGTCAGCAGCGTGCCGCGGGCGATGAAATCGCCCTGGTCCCACAGTGCGCCAAGGCCGTATGGATTGCTGGCGACCTGCGCCGCTTGAACGACAGTCGGTTCCGGTGAGGCTGGCGCCGTTGCGGTAGTAGTATTCGCCTGCGACGACCCGGCGTCCGGCGGCGCTGCGGCATTCGTTGCTGGAGCGGCCACAGTCGCCGGTGCCGCGACCGCGGCGGGTGGCTGTCCAGCCTCAGGGGATCCGGCCGCAGTAGGCGCTTGCGCTGGGGCGGCCGCTGCCGGGACAGCCGGCGCGGCACTCGTCGCCGCCGGCGCCTGCGCGGTGCCCGCCGCCGCACCGCCGATGGCAGGCACCGCAGCGTCTTTGTCGGCGGCATATCCGGCCATCGGCAGCAGCACAGAACCGGTCAGCAGCAACGAGCGGATGAGAGGGAGGTTCATGGCAATCTCCAACGAAAATCTGCATGGGCCGCCGGCTATTGGATCTTCCACACGTAGCGCAGCCGGGCCCAGGACTCTTCCGGCTTGCCGTCGGCCGTTCCGGGTGTAAAATGGCACAGTGACAGAGCGTCGCGTGCTGCGTCGTCTAGCCGGGGGTGACCGCTAGAGCTTTCAACGCGGCTCTGCCGTACCTTGCCGTCGACATCGACGAGGAACAGCAGAACCACCGCCCCTGACTCGCCCAACATCCGCGATGCGGCAGGGTATTCGGGGGTGCCGCAGCTCTTGCCGACCTGAACCCTGGGGGCCACCCGGACTGGCTGCGGCACCGGCTGCGGTGCAGCTTCCGGCGGCTTATCGTGCGACAGCGCTGTAATCGCGTTCGCAGGTGCGGGCTGGCTCACCTGCACCTCGGGCGGCGGGACGTACGGTGGCGGCGGCTTCACCTCCTCGATCAGCTTCGTCTGGATCGGCGGATGGATGAGGCTGGCCACTTGACCACCCAGGCCAGTCAGCAACGCGTAGACCAACGCCACGTGAAACGCCGCCACCAACCCGATGCCGATCAATCGACGCGACGAGGTCTGCTGTTGATACAGATGCATCCAAGGCCTTCGCAGGGTTACGGCGATCCCGGTCGCAGCGACACGATCGGTCGCGTGGTCCCGACATCCCCATGCCGGGACCACGCGGAACTGAAGTGGGCGCGCTAGACTGGCGCGAATTCTTTTGTTTTCTCTACATTGCGGGCGATCTGCTCCTTGAGCTTATCGGGCGGCTGGGTGCCGAACGCCTCGCCCTCGACGATCTGCGAACGGAACCCGTCCGGACCGACCGGAATGTCGCCCGTCAACGTGACACGGTACAGCACCCGTTCCACATCGCTGTCGTCCAGATCCTGCGGCGCCAGATGCGCGGTGGCGCGGTTGTCCCAGAACGCAATGTCGCCCGGGTTCCAGCGGAATCGGACGGTGAAGGCCGGCCGACTGATCTGCTCAAAGAAGATGTCCAGCAGCTTGTCGCTCTGGCTTGGGCTCACATTCAGGATGTGCGAGGTAAAGCCGGGATTGACAAACAGTGCACGCTCGCCGGTTTCCGGATGTACGCGCACTACCGGATGGACTGAGACCAGCGGGTTCGCTGCGATCCGCCGGGCGTAACCGCCGGACCGCTGGCTCAACCGTAGATTGGCCGAGAAACGATGCTCCGCCCTTTATGAGGCATTTCCGTCCCAGTCCATCTCCCACGGATCGCAGGTGGGCGCCATGTCCCGACGCGGTGGAGCCCTTTCGACGTGCTTACCCGCCATTACCGCCTTTACACACGCCTGAGACATGACGGCCGCGTGCCCGTTTGATGCAGCAATTTCGCAAAGTCTGTTGGAGAGTGCCTTTCGTTGCATGAATTCTCTCCGATGAATCCCGAGCTTTCTCGCTTCCTGTAGATCGCCTGCTTCTTTTGAAACGGGATCAACAAAGCCTAATCCGTAGCTAGTAAGTTCATCTGAGGAGAGAAAGCGAATTTCCTCCGGCGGCACGACCATCATATCGTCTGCCGGCCTATCAGACACATTCATCTCCCTTAGGAAGGAGCGGATCTGCTCCGTCATACTACTGTAGAGCTTCTGCACATCCCCGACATTAAAATTGGTCTTCGGTGTATCGAAGTATGGGCGATGTATGCCGATCCGACCCAAAAGGAGCCGATGCGTGGCACCAGTAAGAACCAGTACACAGGCACTCTCGCACTCCTTGTCGACTTCTATCGGTGCGTCCCTCGAACGTAACAGCCTAGTGGATAGAATCTAACATTTGGTGCCCTCTTTTTACTGCTGCGATAATCTTGTGCGGGTCCTTCGTCCATCGGAACGGGCGCGGGTCGAGATTGGCCTCGGCCA
>DASYBP010000774.1:0-36503 GCA_036500715.1 Rhodopila sp. | reverse complement strand
GGCTTCGCGTCGCTTATGTGGTGGTGCCGGATAACCAATCCGGGTGGAGTTTCGCGGCATCCTTGCGCGCCGCGACGGTGATGGCGCCACCGGTAACCGTGGCGCTGGCGACCCGCTGGATTTTAGGTGGGACCGGCGACGGCAATAGGCCGGAAAATCAATCACTACTGTCGTGTTTAATTACAGTATAGCATCATTCAAGCTGGGACGGGGCAACGGCCGAGGGCGTTGCCCCGGGTTGTGTTCTTGAGCCAGTCATGGATTGAAGCTGCCTAGACGAAAGGCGGGTCGTGAGCCCTCGTCAACCCGACGGTCTGGCGCCGACCATGCCGCAGGGTCAGTGGCGGTGGCCTCAAAACGTTCTGTGCCCTTGGTGTGCCCTAGAGCGGGACTGGCCGACCGGATTTTGGTCCACGTAGCCTGCTAAGGCATTGAAAAGAAAAGCCCCCGGTTATGCACCGGGGGCAAGGATACAGGGAGGCTTCACGTCTGGGAGACGCAGGGACCAGAGGCCCCTTTCCAGCGACTGGCGCTGAAACTCTGACGGCAAGTGCCGCGGAAACCGATGTGCTCTGTGTATCTCGCACTTGCGAAGGGAACCACTGCCGAGAACCGGCAGCCGGCATGCTTCGATCGCATACCTACTGGTCAGTAGCATCCCTGTTGGAATGGCTGGCCCGCAACGGCGGGAATACGCGCCGTATCGTGTCGCATGAGCCGGCGTCAGCGGCGATCAGGCCGTCAGTGTATCTCGGTCAGACGGGCGAGGAGAAAGTCCCGGAACACCGCGACGCGTTTGGAATTCCGCAGTTCCTCAGGGTACACAAAAAACACGTCCACCTTCGGCCCCTTCAGTTCGCTGAGGATATGCACGAGGTCCGGATTCTCACTCACCACGTAATCAGGCAATGCACCGATACCCAACCCGGACCGGATCGCCAGCAACAGCGCGTGGATCGAGTTGACCTCCAGCAGGGCGCGCCGCGGATTGCCCGGCCGCCGGGCTACATCCGCCAGCCAATTGATTTCCTGAACCGGGGGGTGGTGCTGGCCGAACAGCACCAGCCGATGCGCGTCAAGATCCTCCGCCCGCTGCGGCACGCCGTGCTTCTTCAGGTATTCCGGTGCGGCGACGACATGCCACTGCATCGTCATTAAATGGCGCTGCACCAGATCCGGCTGCTTCGGCGGGTGCATGCGGATCGCGACGTCCGCCTCGCGCATCGCCAGATCCAGTTCCGTGTCGTCCAGCAGCAGCGAAACCGACACGTCCGGGTAGGCTTCCAGGAATCCCTGCAGGCGCGGCGCCAGCCACGACGAGCCAAACCCCACGGTCGTCGTGACCTTGAGCCTGCCCGCCGGTTTTTCCTTGCTTTCGGTCAACAGCGCCTCGGTGATCGCTAACTTGGCGAAGACCTCGCGCACCGTTCGGTTCAGCGACTCGCCCTGCTCGGTCAGAATAAGACCGCGCGCGTGACGATGAAACAGCGGCACTTGAAGTGCCTCCTCCAGCGCCGAAATCTGCCGCGAGACAGCCGACTGGCTGAGGCTCAAGGTATCTCCGGCATGGGTGAAACTGCCGGCCTCCGCAACGGCGTGAAACACTCGCAGCTTGTCCCAGTCCATCACAAAGCCTCTCCCGGCGGCTGGTAGGTTTTACAGCCGCATCAACTCAGTCGTCCGCGACGCCTGCGGGCGGCGTGTGAAGCCTAAACTTACTTAGACGAATCAGGTGACGGAATTTCCTGATTTTGGGCAAATTTCGTTTACTCCGCGGCCGCTGAAACGCGCATTTCGTGTTCCGCAAGATATTTCTCAGCTTCCAGCGCCGCCATGCAGCCGGTCCCGGCCGCGGTCACCGCCTGGCGGAAAACCTTGTCCTGGACGTCCCCCGCGGCGAACACTCCGGGCACCGAAGTGCGGGTGCTGCCGGGAGCGGTACGGATGTAACCCTCTTTGTCCATGTCAACATGCCCAGCGAACACCGCGGTTGTCGGGTTGTGGCCGATCGCGATGAAAGCGCCGTCGACCAGCAGAATGGTCTCGGCAGCGGTGGTCTCGTTATGCAGCCGGACGCCGGTGACGACCTCCGGCGTGCCGCCGCCCAGGATCTCCTTCACCGTGCTGTTCCAGATGACGTCGATCTTGGGATTGCCGAACAGGCGGGTCTGCAGGATCTTCTCGGCACGCAGAGTGTCGCGGCGATGGATCAGGATGACCCTCTCCGCGTGATGCGTGAGATAGAGAGCTTCCTCAACCGCCGTGTTGCCGCCGCCCACCACCGCTACGGTTTTGCCTCGATAGAAGAAGCCATCGCAGGTCGCGCAGGCGGATACGCCGCGCCCCTGCAGGGTTTGCTCCGACTCCAGGCCCAGCCAGCGCGCCTGCGCACCGGTGGCAATGACCACCGCGTCCGCGGTGTAGAGGTCGCCGGAGTCACCATAACAGCGGAACGGCTTGCACGAAAAATCCACCTCGACGATCAGATCGTGTATGATACGGGTTCCGACATGGGCGGCCTGCGCCTCCATTTGCTCCATCAGCCAGGGGCCTTGGATGACGTCAGCAAATCCCGGGTAGTTCTCGACATCGGTCGTGATCATTAGTTGTCCGCCCGGTTGCAGGCCGGCGACCAGGATCGGCGATAGGCTGGCACGTGCGGCGTAGATGGCGGCCGTGTAACCGGCGGGTCCGGCACCGATGATCAGGACCCTGGTGTGATGCGTCTCGCTCATACCCGAACATATCGGTGCGCAAGTCTGCGGAGCAAGGATGCCCTGGCCGTGCCGAAGGTCGCCGGTCACCGTTGGCGCTTTTCTTTGCTATTCGCGTAGACGTCCGACCTGAACGCCGCGCGCCGTGTAGTCGCTAACCTCGGCCTCGCTGTATCCGCCTCGCCGAACAGTTCCGTGTTGCTGGCCGTGCAGCGCGGGTTGGGCCGACGCCTCCGGCATGTCTTCCAAAAAAGGCCCGAGTCAGGCACCTCGTGCGCCGCGCGCCGCCGGGCGCCCCATTCGGTCTGCCCGAGCGCCTGCAAGGTGCGCAGCTGCCCGATCGCGATCTTCGCCTCGTCCAGTGCGCATCGAGCGACCCTAGGTTACTTCAGGCTTGCACCATGCAATCCAGCTCGCTATGTGGCTTGCATATCGAAAGCAACACCATGCAACCGACCTGGTCCCGTGCCAAGCACTGCCCGATAGCGCTCAGCCTTGAACGGGTCGGCGGGGGCTGGAGCATCATGATCCTGCGCGATGCCTTCCGCGGTAAGACCCGGTTCGACGAGTTCCAGAAAAGCCTTGGAATAGCGCCGAATATTCCGTCGCGCCGCCTGCGCGACCTGGTTCAGGCCGGACTGCAGGAGAAATCACGCTACAGGGAGCATCCGCCCCGTGACGCCTGCCTGCTGACTCAACGCGGGCGAGATTTCCCCCCGGTGCTGCTGGCCTGTTTGCCTGGGGCAGCAGGCATTTCACCCCCGAGGGCCAGGCTGCCGTCGGCTGGGACAGGCCCGTGGAATCGCTTTTTCGCCCTGTCCTGGGCAACACCAACATCAGGAACCACCCATGAGCACGACCGTATCGGAACGCGCGCCCGAGGTTCGTGCTCGCCCCAGTCGCTTCATCTCGAAAAAGATCGCCGTACTGAGCGCTGCGATGCTGATCGGCGCCGGCGCGGCCTGGTATGTCTATGAGTACTGGACCATCCGCCGCTTCATCGAGAGCACCGACGATGCCTATATCGGCGGGGACGTGACGGTGATCGCGCCCAAAGTGTCCGGGTTCATCGCCCGCGTCGCGGTGACCGACAACCAGCTTGTGCGCGAAGGTGATCTGCTGATCCGGCTTGACGACCGCGACTATCGCGCGGCCCTCGCCAGGACCGAAGCCATGGTGGCAGGACAGCAGGCGACGCTGGCGAACTTGGACGCGCCGCGCCGCCTGCAGGAGGCGGCGATCCGCGAAGCGCAGGCCAAGATCGCCGCCGCTGACGCCGAGACAGCGCGCGCGGGACGACGAGGCGCGGTTCGCCACGCTGTCGCGCACCGCCGCCGCCTCGGTGCAGGCGTTCCAGAAGGCCGAGGCCAAACAGGCACTGGCTGCCGAGGACAGAGCCGGGGCAACGCTTGATGCCGCGCAGCAGCAGGTGACGGTGATCGAGACTCAGAAACAGCAGACCCGGGCCGCGCTGGACGCGGCGATGGCCGACCGTGACACCGCGCGGCTGAACCTTGCGGGCGCCGTTCGATGGCGTGGTTGGCAATCGTAGCGCGAGGACCAACGCGTTTGCCGGGGTCGGCGCACAGTTGATTGCCCTCGTCCCGGCGCATGGGTTGTGGGTCGACACAAACTTCAAGGAAAACCAACTTGCGAAGAGGCACGCCGGCGAGCCCGGGAAGATCACCGCGGACGTGCTGCCGGGTGTCACATTCCGCGGCCATGTCGCGAGCCTGGCGCCGGCGACCGGTGCTCAGTTCAGCCTGCTGCCGCCGGAGAATGCCACCGGCAACTTCACCAAGATCGTACAGCGAGTGCCAGTGCGGATTCTGCTGGACGGCGATGGGGCGGCGCGGGGCGGCTGCGTCCCGGCCTGTCGGTAACGGCGGATGTCGACAAAATGAGCGCGACCGCCACACTCGTCACCGTGCCGCTGGACGCCACGGGTCTGACGATGCGCCAGAAAATCTTTGCCTTCGCAACCATGACCGTGGGGTTCTTCATCGCCCTGCTGGACATCCAGATCGTATCGGCCTCGCTGCGCGACATTGGCGGCGGGCTGTCAGCCGGGGCTGACGAGGTCGCCTGGGTGCAGACCAGCTATCTGATTGCCGAGATCATCGTGATCCCCCTGTCGGGCTGGCTGTCCCGGGTGATGTCCACGCGCTGGCTGTTCAGCTTTTTCGGCGGCGGGTTTCACCATCACCAGCCTGATGTGCGGCTGGGCCTGGGACGTCCAGAGTATGATCATGTTTCGCGCGCTGCAAGGCTTCCTCGGCGGATCGATGATCCCCACGGTGTTCACCACCGCATTCTTCTATTTCCAGGGGCACCAGCGGGTGATCGCGGCTGCGACAATCGGGGCGCTGTCCTCATTGGCGCCGACCCTTGGGCCGACCGTGGGCGGGTGGATCACCGACAACTACTCCTGGCACTGGCTATTCTTCATCAACTTGGTGCCGGGGATTTTCGTCACCATCGTGGTGCCGCTGATGGTGAAGATCGACAAACCCGACTGGTCGCTGCTGAAAGGCGCGGACTATCCTGGCATGGTCCTGATGGCGGTGTTCCTGGGCTGCCTGGAATACAGTCTGGAGGAAGGACCGCGCTGGGACTGGTTCGGTGACGATACGATCCGGCGGACAGCCTGGATCTCCGGCATCGCCGGCGTGGTGTTCGTCTGGCGCAGCCTGACCTTCATTCGGCCCATAGTCGACCTGAAGGCGCTGAAAAGCCGCAACTTCGCGCTGGGTTATTTCTTCTCTTTCATGACTGGGATAGGGATTTTCGCGACGATCTACCTGACCCCGCTGTTCCTCGGCCGCGTTCGGGGTTTCAGCACCTTGGAGATTGGACTGGCGGTGTTCTCAACGGGGATTTTCCAGATCCTGGCGATCCCGTGCTACACGTTCCTCGCGCGCAAGATCGACCTGCGCTGGCTGATGCTGTTCGGCCTGGCCTGCTTCACTTTCAGCATGCGGAATTTCACCCAGATCACGCACGATTGGGGCTGGCGAGAGCTGCTGCTTCCCCAGGCTTTCCGCGGTTTCTCGCAGCAATTCGCAGTGGCACCAACGGTGACGCTAACGCTGGGGCAATCCCGCCGGAGCGGACTGAAACTCGCGTCGGGGCTGTTCAATCTGATGCGGAACCTGGGCGGCGCGATCGGCATCGCCGGTTGTGGCACGATTCTGAACGACCGCACCAATCTGCACTTCCTGCGGCTGGCGGAACACCTCAACAGCACCAACACCGCGATGTTGGACCTGCTGCGGCGAGTCGGCGCGAATGCAACCGCTTTGAGCGGGGGCGACGCGGTGATGGGCCACGCCGTGGCATTGCGGCAACTCTGGACGCTGACGATGCGGGAGGCGCAGACTGAGACCTACGCGGACGCATTCCTGGCGCTGATGCTATGCCTCGCACTGGCAACCGCGATGGTGCCGCTGATGCGGAACGTGGCCCTGCCCAAGGCGCCAGTCGCCCACGGCCACTGAGACGCAACGGCCTGTGCGACGCTGATCGGTCAGGCGTCGGCGGTCGCGAGCCGACGCACTGGTCTGGCCAGCGTCGGCGGCGGTTTCCTCACCGGTAAGATCGGCAGCGGCCCCGGCATTGGCAATGGCAATGGCGCTGGCGGCGACGCCGGATTTTCGCCGGTCAGGCGGCCGATCAGATGACAATAATGGGCGAGATAGTGCGCCATCGCCAGCCGCCGTTCGGCGTAGGACCGGGCATTCTCACGCAACGTGCTGGTCAGCGCCTTGTCTTCCAGCAGGCCGAGGATCGAATGCGCCAGTGTCCGGGGCTGCAGGAATGGTGTCAGAAGTCCGTTCTCGCCATGGGTGATGAACTCGCGCACCGGCTGCGTGTCACTGCCGATGATGGCACAGCCGATCGCCATAGCCTCCCGCATCGACCAGGAAGCGACGAACGGATAGGTCAGGTAGACATGCGCGTCGGAGCGTCGCAGTGCGGCGAGATAGGTCAGGTAAGCGACGCGCCCTGGGAATACGACGCGAGTCGGGTCGATATCCTTGCCCACCTCGGCCAGCATCACCTCCCGCCAGTTACCGCCCTGATGGGGCGCGGCACCATAGCTGATGCCATCGCCGCCTATCATGACGACCTTGAGGTCCTTGCGCGCCCGCATCAGATCCGGCAGCGCCCGCATCATGATGTGAAAGCCGCGGTATGGCTCCAGGTCCCGTGACACATAGGTAACCAGTCGGTCGGTCGGCTTGATTGTCATGTCGCCGATCTTCAGGGGCTTTCGGCGAACCGCCGGATCGGGCGAGCAGATTTGCAGATCCACACCCTCCCAGACCAATTCGATATTCTGCTGCGCCCAGGCGGGATAGGTCGATAGTTGCCATCGGGTCGGGGTCTGCCCCATTCCCCCCAGGTTGAGCGCGATGTGGTTGATTGCGTTCTTCGCTCGGATGCGAGGATAGTCGAGGGGATTGCCGGGGAATTCCGGATCGAACCCCACATCCGCCTGATCGTGCTGATAGTAGAATTCCATATAGCCCAGCATTGGCGTGTCGGGCCACAGGTCGCGTAGATTGAGCATCTCACCCCAGCCGTGATGGCCGATGATGATGTCAGGCGTGTAGCCGAGGTGCTTCAGTCCGAACGCCGTCCGGTAGACCGCTTCCGCCCGCCTGACCCCGTTATCGAGTTCACGTGCGGCGATGTGGGTTGATTTAATATCCAGATCGGGATGCATGTACGGAACTTTTCGCACGCCGTGGATTTCATTTGCGTTGGGTTCGCTGATGAAAACGACCTCATGGCGTTTGACGGCGACCAAATGCCGCACGATATGCAGGAACTGGGCTGGAAAGTTCTGGTGAACGAACAGGAACTTCAATCTGGTACCCTTCGTCGGATCGAGGTGCCGGTCAAACCGAACCGCGCCCGCGAGAGTGCGGGGCGACGGTTCGCCAGCGATTGACATCCCGTTCTAGATCTTGGCGCGGCGTCTGGCAGGCGGCGGTGTTGTTACTGACGCGATTTTGCCGGCTGGTGTCCTAGTCGGTGCGGGCTTCGCGACCACGGCCGGTGCGGACTTGGCGGTCGGTGCTTTCGCAACTGCCTTACCGGACCGCGGCTGAATGACGATCTGCAATGCCTCGAGCGCGGCAAGGCTTTCGGCTTCGCAGGATTCGCCACCACTGATGGGACCAGCCGCGCTACCATCGACGAACGTCGCGGAATAGCTACATTCGTACGCCTTCGCCGCCGCGCCCTTCAGACGGACTTTCAGGCCCAGCAGCGGCAGGGCCATGCCGCGACTGCCACAGAACTTTCCACCCTCGACCCACGGCGACAACCAGTTGCGACCGAGCACCGCCTGGTACTCGATGTCCTCCAGGGCGATGCCGTTGCCCGGCGCCATACCGAAGCCCTCAATCCATTGACGACTGCCCTTCTCACCGAGCCAATC
Source organism: Rhodopila sp. (assembly GCA_036500715.1). Taxonomy (GTDB): domain Bacteria; phylum Pseudomonadota; class Alphaproteobacteria; order Acetobacterales; family Acetobacteraceae; genus Rhodopila. The sequence continues at coordinate 28,340 of DASYBP010000774.1, read as the reverse complement.
GCCCAGTTTACAGCCGACGTCCCCGGTGCGCTGGATATGCGCCATGATCTCGGGAGTAGCCGCCGACTGTACTGCAGTGCTGTTCCGCCCGGGTATGTCATGAGCGGAGGCTGTCGGAGCGTCGGGTACGTTCGGCTCACCGCTCAGTCTCAGAACCTGAAGCCGCGGGGCCGCATCCATGCCTTTGTGCTGATATATCGTGACCAGGATTTGCGCCGACCCATCCGTCACCCGCACCAACGCGGCGGTCCCGTTCAGCCAGCCATCCTCGCGGAATGTGGAGACGCTGACCGCTTCCGGCCGGCCGGCGATGCCGGGCGCCGGAGTGATTCGCACGCCGGGCAAGCCGGTGGCCGGATCGGGCGACGCGCTGGCCGGCGTCGGGAAGACACAGAACAGGCCCGAGTCCAGCGTCATAAGGTGCGCCGATACCTGTAACTCCGCCACCCGTCTCGACGGGTCCGCTGGCTGACCGACCGGTTGGCCGGACTGTTCCGTTTTTAATTTCGTTCGTTCCGCGCTTGCGGTTTCGGACATGCGGCTCACTCACTCTCTCTAGATGTTCGTTCCATTTCTCACTTGTGCGACGGCCAAATGAAGCCGCCAAAGCAACGTATTCAAGACTGCTAGGTCTCCTGAATATTGCCGCAATGTTTCGTTGCCTACAATCGTATTTTCAGGGTCGATCATCAATCCCCGCTGCGCGGATTGCCGCAACCAGCCGATCATTAATAGCATTCGCGGGTAGGCCTAGTGGAAGCACAATTCCGCGGCGAGTTTGTCGAATTCGCTCCGCTGGTGCGCCGATATCGAATGCTACAACATGCAGCCTGGCCCGCCACAGCTCTCCAAGCCCCAAACACCACGTTTCCGGGCAGATTGACGGAACGAAGCCGATCCCCGCGCGCTGTGCGATGATCAGGTCGACCGCTTCGTCTGGTTTGAAACGTCCCGTTATGAACACGCGTCCGGTTTCGATCATCCGCTGGTCATCGATCGTATGGCCCACCACGAAAAATTCCATATCCAGATCACGCTGGCCCGCGTCGCGGGCACAATCGAGTAGAATCTCATACCCCTTGTGCACACCAATCGCGCCTACCACGCAAACGCGCTGCCGGCCGTCTGGACTTTTCGAAACCCGGCGGCTGCGAGAAACAGCCGCCTCAATCGCCGAGTGATCGTCCTCATGCGGAACGGTTACCGGCGAAAGCGTTGGAAAGTGTCGGCAGATACGACGTCCGACGTCATCGGCGGGAACCACGACTCGTCGAGCCCCAGCCAGGAAACCCGCCGACCGACGCCGCAGAGCCGCGACTCCGATTTTTTCTTTCAGCAAATTTCCATTGGCAGCAACACAAGTTTCACAGTCCCGCAGATTGGGTTCGCCGCAATACCGGTTATGTGCGGCGACAAGCGACACGCGTGGACAAAACCAGGCGTAGTCGTGGACATGCACTTCGTATGGCAGGCCGAGTCGCGTGATCATATCGTAGATCGACGAAGGGTGATCAGCGAGATGGTGTGCCTCGATACGGTCCGCTTTGGCGACACGTAGCAGACGCAGCAACAACGGCATCTCGCGTGGCATGGCGAACACCAGGTTCGGCAGATCGTCGGTCAGTCCGTCGCGCACCGCAATCGCAGGTTCGCTGCCTGCCGCCTCGGCCGGCCTCAGAACAATCGGCCGGCGCCCCGCCGCGGCGTGCGACCGCGCCGCAAAATTAATCCGCCGCTCGACCCCTCCGCCATCGGTGTGGGTGATCAGGATCACCGCCCGCCGCCACGCCCGCGCCCGTTGTCTCCAGGCCAACAGGTCGATCCGACGCCGAGCCTGTGCCAGCGGGTCGGCGGCCAGGAAACGATCGATCAGCGTCTGGTGGCCGGGGTGAAGCTGCTCAACGAGTCGGCCGTTGCGGTGACGCAGATGTTCGGCGCTGGGGCCAAAACTGGCGCCGCCTAGGTGCCCGACAAACAGCCCGGGGAGAGCCACATTGCGCCAGCCCAGGCGGCGCGCGCGCAGGCACAGGTCATTTTCCTCGCCGTAGCCCTGGGCAAACACATCGGCACGGAACACCCCGGTGGCGTTCAGGCAGTCGCGACGGAGATAAAGGCAGAAGCCCACGCCCACCGGAATGTCGATCACGACGCCGCCGTTGGCTCTGGCTGCCAGACGGTCTAACCGATTCGTCTCCGCCTGGTCCGGCTTCGGATTGCTACCCGCCGGTCCGGGGTAACTAAGAATGGTGGCGTCATTAGATAGCGGTGTGACGGTGCCGATATCAGCGGCGCTATAGGCAGCCGCGCGCAATCGCGTCAGCCAGCCGGGCGGGACCAGCGTATCACTGTTCAGCAACACGACGTCGCGTCCCCTCGCCCTTCGGATCCCGGCGTTGGCGCTGGCCACGAAGCCCTGCGGCCGCTGGTGGCGCAACAGGGTGATCCTGCGCTGGCGGAGCAGGCCGTCGAGGGCGGCGATCACCGCAGGATCAGACGAGCCGTCGTCAACCACCAGGATCCGCTCTGCCTCTGACGCCGCCACGCTGGCGAGGCAGGCCAGCACAACCGATCCGCCATCGCGCACCGGGATCACGACGGTCGCCGCGCGCTGGCGCCTGTCCGCCACCCGCTGGGTTGGCCCGGCCGGATACGCCGTGGCGATCCGTAGCGCTGCTTCAACGTGCGCAGTGCGGTCAGCAAATGGGTCGAGCGGGCTACCCAGGATGTCGGCTCCGTCCGGCCCGGTGACCCGGATCGGGCCCGGAGCCCCGAGCAGATCGCTCCGGGTCAGGCGGAACGAGCGCGGACGAGCGAGAGGCCCATTGTGCGGAACCGTGACCGACTCGTCGCGCGGCACAAGCGTCTGCCTCACGCCGTTCGCGTATATCAGTGTCAGCACTGGCGCGGTGGTGGGATCGGCGGGATGCCACGCCCAGCCGCGAAGTCCGGCCTCGTACTCCTCAACGCAGCCGGTCAGGCGGCGGATGGCATCGGCCCTGATCGGACTTCCCAGCAAATGCTTCTCGCCGTCGCGCACTTCGATGGAGCGGCCTTGTGCCCAGTTGGCAGGCAGCTTCCTGCCGCGCACTGGTCGTCCGTCCAGTGTCACCCGAACCAGGCCGGATTTTGTGGCGTGGATTTCCAGGGTCCCATCGGGACGCAGGCCGCACCAGCCGCGTCCGCCGATCTGCCTGGCGAGCGCCGCAGCGTCGGGCAAGAAGGCGTGACGGGACAGTACCGCAGCCAGCGGTTCGGCGGCAGCCTCCGGTCCGGCTACACTCAGCCGTGCGGCGGCGAGACCCAGCCACGCCTGTCGGGTGTCATAGGTTTGAGCAACGTCGGCGAACAGCGACGCGGCGCGGTGTGGATCCGCTTCGAGGCAGGCCGTCGCTAGCGTCAGCGTGGCGTTCGGATCGTTCGGCACCAAGCGGTGCGCCCGATCGAGCCAGCGCAGCGCCATCTGTCGGTCCCGCGCCGCCAACGCCGCCACACCGCGTTCCATGGCGGTTCGAGCGAGCGCTACGACCGTCGGTTCCGGCCCGCAATCGCTCGCCGGCACGGGTCAGTCGCCCGCCGCCCTGGCCGCACTTTCGCGCGCCGAAAGAGAATCGTCCGGGTTCGGTGGCGGGGGGAGGGCCGCCAGATCCGCCTTCGCCTCCTGCATTCCCTGGGCGACCGCCCGTTCGGTCCAGCGCCTGGCTTCCTCGATGTCCTGCTCTCCGGCCAGCTTTCGGGCCAGATACCGGCCGAGCATCATCTGCGCGTACGGGTGGCCGCGTTCAGCGGCGGCACGGAACCAGCGCTGCGCGACCACCCGGTCCCACGGCACGTCGTGACCGCCGCCGTACATCGCGCCGACGGCGAACATCGCCCCCACGTGGCCTTGCCCCGCGGCTTTCTCGAACAGTGCCAGCGCGGCGGTATGGTCGCGGGTGCCCCCGCGTCCGGAGAGCAACATGTCTGCCAGCATCACCTGGGCCTCGATCATACCGACCTCCGCCGCCTTGGTGATCCAAAGCCGACCATCTTCGGCATTGGCCTGAACGCCGCGACCCTCGATCAGCATCCGGCCATACCAATATTGCGCGTTGACAACGCCGTCCGCGGCCCGGCGCAGCCATTCCGCCGCCTTGCGGTCGTCGCGCTCGATGCCGACGCCCTCGGCAAGGCAGACGCCAAAGTTGAACGCGGCGATCAGATCGCCTGACGCTGCCGCCTGTTCGAACCAGGAGCGGGTACGGATCTGATCCTCTTCGTTGCCGTGACCACGCAGCAGCAGGTTCCCGAGATCGACATGTGCGCCGGCGTCGCCGCCCTGTGCCGCGAGGCTGAACAGCTTGGCGGCTTCGTCCTGGTCGCGCGCGACCCCGGCGCCGGTAAGATGGAGCATGCCAAGCGCTCGGGCTGCACCCTTGTGACCTGCATCGGCAGCCCGGCGAAACCACATCCCAGCCTCAGCGTAGTTCGGCGGCAGAGTGCCGCCTTTGGCATACAAGTCACCGACCAGTGCGGCCGCTTCGGCGTCGCCGGCCAGCGCGGCGCGGCGCAGCCACGACTCAGCTTCGACCGCATTGGGCTCGACACCGTTGCCCTCCATCAGCGCGAAGCCCCAGCGCGCCTGGGCGCCCCGGTGACCCTTTTCCGCAGCCTGTTTGTAGCAAGCGGCGGCGGCGGCACGATCCTGCGGCAGGCCAAGCCCGCGTTCCTGGACCATGCCGTAAAGATACAAAGCGGTTGCCAGGCCCTTTTCCGCCGCCTGGCTCAAATGGCGCAGCAGTTCCTCCTGAACCCCGGGCTTGCTGGTATCGCGTGCCAGAACCAGGGCATAGCCAAGCTGTCCCTGGGGGCAGCCGCCCGCGGCAGATTTCTCGTACCAGCGGTCGCCTTCCCCGACGTTGCGCAGGTCTTCCGGACCTGAGGTCAGTATGAAACCGAGCACCGCCTGACCATCGGCCGATCCGGCCTCGGCGGCGCGGCGGGCCCAGACGGCGGCGCTGGGATAGTCCGGTTCGCCCAGGGTCTGGCCGCCGAAAAGGCCGGCGCCGGCGCCGGCCTCGGCGAACCCCGGTCCCATCCCGTGAAGGCATAGCGTGGCAAGCAGCGCCTGCGCCTCCACGAAGCCTTTTGCGGCCGCCCGTTCGACCCACCGTACGCCATCCGCCCGACTCGGGGGAACGCCGGCGCCCTCCAAATAGCAGCGCCCAACGCGGAACTCAGCTTCCGGAATTCTGGAGCGCGCGGCCCGCGAGAACAACGCGAAGGCGCCCTTCACGTCGCCCTGTTCCTGAAGTTGGATACCCCGGCGAAGCGACGCCGCCGAGGAAAATCCACCTATCAGTCTGTCGAGAAGAGCCATGTGTGCGCGGTGTCCTTCGAAGGTGCGGGGCTCTAGGGCTCCCGCATGCCTTCTCTCGCCAGGGGGATCATTTTTCCAAGCATGTAGCGAAGCACCGTCTGCTTGCCGACACGGATGTCGGCGGCGATCGGCATGCCTGGGGTCAGATGAAAGTTTGGCGGCGTGTCATGGAGGTCAATCCGGTCCAGGGTGATCCTTGACCGGTACCAGACAGTTGGCTGCTGCGTCGACGCCACCGGGATCGCGCCGGTCGGATTCCGCTCCTCATCGCGCGCGGTAAAGCTGTCGGGACTGACGATCCGAACGACGCCGTGCGCCAGGCCGTACCGCGAATACTGGAAAGTTTCGAACTTGATATCGACAGGGTCGCCGACCGATACGTTGCCGTCGTCGGCGCCCGCGATATTGGCTTCGACTTCCAGCGGCGCGTCGGTCGGCACCAGCGTGATGAACTGCTGGCCGGGATTGAGCACCGACCCCACCGACACCTTGCTGATCGACATCACCGTACCGTCCTGTTCAGCCCGCAATTCCACCAACTGGCGGTGCAACTGGGCCTTGTTCAGCGATTCGCGGGCGTCGGACAGCTTGCTGAGCGCATCGGTCAGCTTTTCGCCGATGTCATTGTGCCAGTTTTGAACGAAGCCGTTGCGTTCAGCGATCAGCGCCGCAAGGTCACGCTGCGCACCCAGTTGCTGCTGGCGGGCGTTGTCCAGGCTGTCCTGCATCTGGGCCCTAGTATCCATTGCCGACAGCGTGTTGATCTTCGAGCCGACGTTGAGGCGCTCGAGGTCCTTGCGCATCTGCTCCAGGGTTTTCGCATACGCCAGCCGGTCGCTGTAGTTGGAGATATCCACGCCAGCACGGGCGATCGTCGCGGCAAGGCTGTCCGCCTTCTGCTTGTAGTTCTCCAGCTTGAAGTTGAATTCCGCCTGACGCTGGCCATAGATCGAGGCCTGAAACGCCATGTTCGGGTCAAGCCCGGTGTAGGTGAACGGGCGGTTTTCGAGTTCGGCCTGCATGCGCGAAACCTGGGCCTGCAACGTCGACACCTGAGCCACCAGCGTGCCCATATCCGCGGTCGCGAAGGTCGGGTCGAGACGCGCCAATACCTGGCCTGCATGGACCACGTCGCCGGGAGCGACATCGATCGAGCGGACGATGGCGGTGTCCAGCGGCTGGATGACGATCGTTGGCGAACGGGCGACGACGACGCCGGACGCGGTCACGACACGGTCCACCTTTATGACGCCCGTCAAGATGCACAATACCGCAAGCATGCTGCTGAGCGTCAGCGTGAAGCCACGCGCCAGCGCCGGCATCGGCATATTAACGATAGCGGTGGAAGGAGACTGGTACTCGAGAATGACTGGCAGGGTTGGGTCCAGACGGTCCTCGGCGGGGCTAATCGCCTTGGAGGAGGGTCGGGGCAGGAACTGCATGACCTGAGCCTTCGCTGTGCAGATGACGGTTCTGCTGATTCCAGAGCGTGCGATAGATCGCACACCGCTCCAGCAGGGCGGAATGAGGGCCGATATCCATCAGCTTGCCTCTCTCAAGTACCATGATCTGGTCGCAGTTGACCAGGGACGACAGCCGGTGGGACACAATCAGCATCGTCCGCCCGCGGGCAATCCGCAGCAGATTGGCGTTCACCAGCGCTTCCGATTCCGGGTCGAGGGCGCTGGTGGCCTCATCGAGGATCAGGATCCGCGGATCGGTGATGAGCGCTCGGGCTATGGCGAGACGCTGCCGCTGGCCGCCCGACAGATTCGGCGAACCTTCCTCAATATAGGTCTCATAGCCGTTGGGCATCCGCTCGATGAATTCCTCGGCACCCGCGAGGCGGGCGGCGCGGATGGCGTCCTCCAGCGTCAGACCCGGGCGTCCGGCCAGAATGTTGTCGCGGATCGATCCGCGGAACAGGAAGTTCTCCTGCAGCACGACGCCGAAGCTGGAACGCAGATGCCGCAGGTTGATTTCCCTGAGGTCCGCGCCGTCGATTTTGATAAAGCCCGAGTACTCCCGGTTGATGCCCTGCAGCAGCCGCGTGACGGTAGACTTGCCGGAGCCGGAACGGCCGACGAGTCCCAACATCGTGCCCGGCGGGATGGAGAAACTTACGCGATCGAGTGCGGGCAGTTTGGTACCGGCATAGGTAAACGTCAGGTCCTCGAAGGTGACCGCCCCGGCGAATTTCGGGCGCAAACCTCCGTTTGCCGCATCCTCGAGCGGCCGGTTGAGCACGTCGCCCGCCTGCCCCATCGAGGCGCCGACCTCTTCCCAGTCCTCGATCAGCCGCGCCAGGCCCACGAGCGGTGTGCTGACGCGCTGGGACAGCATCATGAAGGCGAACAGGCTGCCGACCATAAATCCGGACTCGTCGGTCAGCGCCAGGTAGGCGCCGACCAGGATCACGCCCATCCACATGAAGCGCTCGATCGGGGTAACCAGGGTCTGCGGCCAGTTCGTCATCCGGCCGAGCGCCATGCGCCATTTGCCGACCTCGGCCGTGCGTTCGTCCCACAGGGCCTTGCGTTGCGGCTCCAGCGCCAGAGACTTGACCGTCTTGATGCCGAAGATGGTCTCACCCAGGGCGGCGTTCTTCAACACCTCCGCGCCGATCACCTTGCCAAAGACGTTTCGGATCGGACGCAGGAAGGCCAAAATGATCAGCATGATGGAGGTGGCGCAGACCAGAACGAACCAGGCCAGTGTCGCGTTAAGCCAGAACAGCAGGGGCAGCAGAACCGTCAAGGTGATCATGTCCAGCAGGGTCGTCATGAGCTTGCCGGTCATGAACTCCCGCACTTTGTTGATCTGGCTGACCTTGTACATGGTTTCGCCGGCCGGATGCCGTTCGAAGTAGTCCAGCGGCAGTCTGATCAGGCGGTTGAACACATGCAGGCTGAGCTTGGCGTCGGTCCGCACGCCAATCACCAGAATGATCAGCCGCCGCGCGTAGCCCAGCAAGGTTTCATAGGCGACGGTGGTCAGCAGGATCATCGAGATGAGGAAAAGGGTCGAATAGCTGTGATGGGTCAGGACCCGGTCCACCACCTGCATCACCAGCAGGGGCGGGAAGATCGTCAGCATGCTGATCGCGAACGAGCCGATGATCAGGTCTCGGAGGTGCTTTTTTTCCTTGAGCACGACGCTGGCCAGCCAGCGCAGCGTGAACGGCGGATCGGCTTCCGCCTGCGACCGTTCGGCCCGCAGCAGCACCGCTTCACCGCTCCACACCTCCAGCAGACGCATTTCGTCCACTGGCACCGGGGGATCGGCTTCGGCGGCGCGGGGATCGCGGATCAGGACGATCTTCTGTTCGGCGTTGGCAGCGATCAGCAGCCCGGCGGAGCCGTCGTTGAACAGCAAGATCACCGGGCCATTGCCACCGACTGTGAACAAATGACGCCAGCGCAACCGAAGTGCTCGGGACCACATCCCCGTACTTTGGGCCCAGGCGGACAGGGCCGCGGCGGTCGGGATCGTTTCGCCGGGACCAAGTCGGAACTCGTTCGGATCGAGGTCCAAGCCAAAATACCGAGCCGACATCATCATTGCGAGCAGGCGCGGGTGAATCGGCCCCCGCCCTGCGCCGGGCCCTGCCGTCGACATGCCTGCGCCGGCCGTTCCACCTCCCTTGCCCCCGCTTTGGGCGATCGCTGCGGGCGAACGGTGGGTTCCCAGTGGCCCGGGTGTGTGTCCGTCAGAAATATCCACAAGCGAACCCTTTTAGAGGTGGATCAGACTATAGCGCGATCCGAGTTCCCCCGGTTTCCGCGGCGCCTGGCCAAGTTGATAACACGGACGCGGGGCGTCTTATTAATCGAGCCCCGTTTTGCGGAAGGCGAATTAGTCGACCGCCTTCTCGCCACCGCAAGTATCCGGGCGACCACAAAACAATGACGATTCGAGTATGTCGTACCCGGCCGTCACAACCAAACAAAATCTTAATTCCGCCATCACATCCGATCCTAATTTGCATTGAGATGCGGCTTCTGCAACTCGCGCTTCTTGGGTAGTCGGGAGTGATTGGCGACCGGCACCGATTGATAGACGACGCAGCCAATGCGTTCCGGTTCGTTGGCCGGACATTTTGTGCTTATCCTATCGTGCCGATCAAAGGGAACCAACACGGATGGACATAAGAGATGCCAGCGACGCCGACGTCCGTTGTATGCAGGCGATCTATGCCCACCACGTGCTGCATGGGACCGGCACGTTCGAGGACGAGCCGCCCGCGGTTGAGGAAATCGCGGCCCGGTTTCACAAGGTCGTCGATCGCGGTTATGTCTGGCTAGTCGCCGCCGACGCCTCGGGTGTCCTGGGCTTCGGCTATTACGCGCCATTCCGCGAACGGTCGGCCTATCGCTTCACGGTTGAGGACAGTATTTACGTTCGGGAAGATGTGCGCGGTCAGGGCGTCGGAAAAGCGCTGGTGGCCCGGCTGGTCGAATTGGCGACCGCGGCCGGGCTGCGGCAGATGATCGCGGTGATCGGCGACTCCGAGAACGTCGGCTCGATCGGAGTGCATGCGAGCCTGGGCTTTCATATGGTGGGTACGATGAAATCCGCCGGCATCAAGTTCGGCCGGTGGCTTGACGTGGTGACGATGCAGCGCCCGCTCGGAAAAGGCGACTCGACATTACCAGTCTGATGCGGCCCGCCTGTCCCGATGCGAACTGACCGCCAGCTCGCTGCGATGGCGGCATATGGGTTCGTTTCCGGCCTGCCGCTGCCGCTGTCAGGGTTCACCTTTCGGCTGTGGCTGTCCGATAGCGGCGCCGGCCTCACTGTCGTTGGGCTGACAGCGTGGATCGGGCTGGCGTATTCGCTGAAATTCCTTTGGGCGCCGCTGCTGGATCAGTTGCCTCCGGTGCCCGCGGTGCGCCGGTTCGGGCGGCGGCGTGGCTGGCTGCTGCTGGTGCAGCCGGCCCTCGGGCTGGCGGCGATCCTGATGGCCCTATCGCAGCCCGACGCGGTGCCGATGGTGGCCTTCGCCGCGGCCGCGTGCGTCGCGGTGCTGTCCGCCACGCAGGACATCGCGATCGACGCGTGGCGCATCGAGGTGTTTCCGCCGCGCCGCCAAGGGATTGCGCTCGCGGTCTATGTCTGGGGATACCGGGTGGCGCTGCTGGTTTCCACCACCGGGGCGATCGCCGCAGCCGCTGCCGTTGGCTGGCGTGTGGCGCTGCTCGGGGTCGCTTTCCTAGTGGCGGTGGGCAGCCTGGTGACGTTATGCGCACAGCGGGAAGATCCCGGCGTGCCGGCGGCGTCTTTGGGCGCGCGGCAGGCAATCATTGATCCGGTGCGGTCGTTCCTAGTGCGGCCCTCCGCGCTGCTGGTCCTGGCGTTCGTCGCGCTGTTCAAGCTGGGCGAAGCCATGGCTGGGATCATGACCGCTCCGTTCTATCGGTCCCTGCTGTTTGACAAGACGGCGATCGCGGCGACCGGACCGTTCTCACTAGGAGGCACCCTGGTCGGCATTATGCTGGGAGGTTGGCTCGTCGCGCGGATCGGATTGGGGCGGGCCCTGCTCGCCACCGGTTGGGCGCAGACGCTGGCGATGGCGATGTATGTCGTGCTTTCGCGGACGGCGGGTCAGCACGATGTGCTGTACGCCACCGTAACGGTCGAGGCCTTCGCACAGGGGCTGGCCGACGCGGCGTTCCTCACGTTCCTGTCGGCACTGTGCGCGCGGGAATTCGCGGCGACACAGTACGCGCTGCTGTCTTCTGTGCCGCAACTGGCGATCCACACGATCGGGGGCGTTTCGGGGTTGATGGCGGGCGCACTGGGATGGACGCTGTTTTACGCCATCTGCATGGCCGGCGCCCTGCCGGGGATGGTGCTGATGGTTGTCTTGCTGAGACGACAAGGCGGGGGCGCTGCGCCGACCCTCGTGCCGCGCTAGTATCGCGCATCAGGGAAGCGCGATAGGTCGCACTTTCGTTGAAGTGGCCGATTCACGCGGCAATCGTGATCGCTTCGCGACCCACGTTTCACCGCGATCGGACACTAGCTGGTTTCGATCTTGACGATCCCCGGCTTGGGCGCAGCGGCATGCTCCTTCAGTACCGCCTCCGACGAGGGGTCGATCTCCTTCATGAGCACATCGTAGCCCCACAGGTCGGCTATGTGCTGAAGCACGAGCTTGGCGTCCCTTTCCTCCAGCAGGATGCGGTTCAACGCCCGGTGGTGCAGAATCAGACGTCGATCGCCGGCGAGATTGACGTCCATTACCTGAATATCGGCGGAGTTCCAGGATACGTCGTACTGCTTCGCCAGCGCCTGCTTGATCTTGCGATAGCCACGCTCGTCATGAATCGCCTCGACCCGCAGATTCGGCTCATTCGCGTCATCCAGGACGTGGAACAGACCGAACTGACGCACCAGCTTCGGGCTGAGATATTGCAGGATAAAACTTTCGTCGCGGTAGTTCGCCCAAACGTCCCGCAGCACGTTCATCGCGTCGTTGCAGCCGGCGATATGGGGGAACCACTGATGGTCCTCGGCGGTAGGAACGGTGCAGATGCGCTCGATATCCTGCATCATGGCAAACCCCAACGCATAGGGGTTAAGCCCGGAATACCGCCGGTCATCAAATTCCGGTTGGAACACCACGTTGGTGTGAGAACTCAGGAACTCCACCATCGCGCCGTCGGTGAGCAAGCCCTTTTCGTGCAAACGGTTCAGAATGGTGTAATGACAGTAAGTTGCGCAGCCCTCGTTCATCACCTTGGTCTGCGACTGCGGATAGAAGTACTGCGCGATGATCCGCACGATGCGCAGCACCTCGCGTTGCCACGGGGCTAACCTTGGGGCGGACTTCTCCATGAAATACAGGATATTTTCCTGCGGCAGCTCCAGCAGGGCCTTGCGCTGCTCAGCCGCCGTCGGATCGTGCCGCGTGTTCTCCTTGCCCGGTACGGTCCGCCACAGGTCGTTGAACACTTTCTCGTCGTGCTCACGGCGCTCGCGCTCACGCCTTTCCTCGGTCCGGAGGTCGGTTGCACGCTTGCGCGGAAATTTGTGTACCGCGTTGTTCATCAGCGCGTGGGCAGCGTCCAGCAGGCGCTCGACCTGCGCCTCCCCGTACCGCTCCTCGCACTGCATAATATAGTCCTTGGCGAACTCCAGGTAGTCCAGAATGCCGTTGGCGTCGGTCCATTGCAGGAACAGATAATTGTTCTTGAAGAAGTGGTTATGCCCGAACGCCGCGTGCGCCATCACCAGCGTCTGCATCATGGCGGTGTTCTCTTCCATGATGTAGCTGATGCATGGGTTGGAGTTGATAACGATCTCGTATGCCAGGCCTTGCATGCCCGCGCGATACATCGCCTCGTTACGGGAGAAGTGCTTTCCGAACGACCAATGCTTGTAGAACAGCGGCATTCCGATCGAGGAATACGCATCCAGCATCTGTTCGGTGCCGATGACCTCGATCTGATTGGTATATACGTCGAGGCCCATTTCAGTCAGGGCAACCTTCTCGATCGCGTCATAGCAGCGCTGGATCGTACCGAATTCCCAGTCACAACCCTCGAACAGCGGGCGCTCGGCCCGGATCAGCGTGGAACTCACTCGGCAGCGGCCTCCGCCCCGGTCTTCTTTGCGAACAGTTCTCGAAATACCGGATAGATGTCCCGGCGATGGCCGACCTTCCGCATCGCCATGGGGGCGCCATTGCGGATGATGGTCGAATAGGTCTGCCACAGATCGCTGTCCCGGCGGATGAAGCCCGGCGGGAAGTGCTCTGAATCGCGCCCGACTTCAAGATAGGCGTAATACTGACACGCGGGGAGCAGAACGTTGGTCAGCAGCGACGCGGTCTTGTCGTTGTCGCTCGCGGTGTTGTCGCCATCCGACGCCTGCGCCGCATAGATGTTCCAATTGTCGGGGCTGTAGCGCTCCTCGATGACGCGCTGCATCTCCTCCAGCGCGGTGGATACCACCGTGCCACCGGTTTCCGGGCTGTTGAAGAAGGTATCCTCGTCGACCTCGGACGCCTGATGGGTATGGCGGATGAACACCACTTCGACGTTCTTGTACCGCCGCTTCAAGAAGATATACAGCAGCACGTAAAAGCGCTTCGCCAGGTCCTTCATGTGTTCGGTCATTGAGCCGGACACGTCCATCAGGCAGAACATCACCGCCTGCGCGACCGGCTTCGGATGCGCTTCGAATCGTTTATAACGCACATCGAGCGGGTCGATATACGGAATCAGTCCGGTCCGCCGCTTCTTCCGGGCATATTCCTCTTCCAGGGCGATGCGCTTGTCTTCCTCTGTCGCGTCGAGTGCGGCGATCTCCTCGCGCAGCGCCAGCAGTTCCTCCGGTTTCGGTCGGCGCAGCGCGATGCGGCGAGACATGCTGTTCCGCACTGTACGGTTCAGCGCCAAGTTGGCGGGCGACCCGGTCACCGAATAACCGGCGCGACTGTAAACCATCGCGTCAGCGTTCACGACGCGACGCTTGGCAAGGTCCGGAAGCTCGAGGTCTTCCAAAAACAGATCGACGAATTCGTCGCGGGACAGCGCGAAGCGGAAGTCGTCTTCGCCTTCCCCATCCGGGCTGCCTTCCGACCCGCTGCCGCCCCCACCGCTGGGGGGACGCTGGATCGTATCCCCGGCGATATATTCCTTGTTGCCGGGCAGCAGATGGTCACGGATGCCGCCGCTCGAACTCCGCCGAAACGACGGTTCATGGACACCCTGTGCCGGCAGAACGACCTCACCGCCCTCGTCGGCGTCCTTGATGCTCCGGTTGCCCGCGCTCTCATGCACCGCCTTGCGGATCTGCGCTTTCGCGCGCCGCATGAAGCGCTGGCGGTTCGCCAAGTTCTTGCCACTCGGGTTCAGGCGGCGATCGACTATGTGCATCGTATGCCTGTCAAACCTCTTCGGTGATAGGCGGGCATCTCAACCCGCCTGCTTCACACGCATATACCACTCTACCAATCGCCTGACCTGCCTTTCGGTGTAGCCGCGGGCGGTCATTCGATCGACGAACTCGGTGTGTTTCTTCTCGGTATCACTGTCCTTCTTGGAGCCGAAGCTGATGACGGGCAGCAATTCCTCGACCTGACTGAACATACGCCGTTCGATCACGTCGCGGATCTTCTCATAGCTGGTCCATGACGGATTTTTCCCGTTGTTGTTCGCCCGGGCACGCAGGCTGAACTTCACGACCTCGTTACGGAAGTCCTTGGGGTTCGCGATCCCCGCCGGTTTTTCAACTTTCGTCAACTCCTGATTGAGAAGCTCACGGTTCAGCAACTGACCCGTGTCGGCGTCCTTGAAGTCGATATCCTCGATCCAGGCATCGGCGTAGGACACGTAGCGGTCGAACAGATTCTGGCCGTAGTCATGGTACGACTCCAGGTAGGCTTTCTGGATCTCATTGCCGATGAATTCGGCGTAACGCGGCGCCAGCTCGCCCTTGATGAACTCCAGGTAGCGCTTCTCCGTCTCCTGCGGCATCTGTTCGCGGCGGATCGCCTGTTCCAGAACATACATCATATGCACCGGATCGGCGGCGATTTCCGTCGTGTCATGATTGAACGTCGCCGCCAGCACCTTGAAGGCGAAGCGGGTCGAGGCGCCGTCCATGCCTTCCTCGACACCCGCGGTGTCCTTGTACTCCTGCAGCGACCGGGCGCGTGGATCGGTCTCCTTCAGTGACTCGCCGTCGTAGACCCGCATCTTTGCGAAGAGCGTCGAGTTCTCGTGGCGCTTCAGCCGCGACAGCACAGAGAATCGGGCCAGCATCTCGAGCGTCGCCGGGGCGCAGGGGGCGTCGCCCAGCTCCGACCGCGTCACCAGCTTTTCGTAAATCTTCTGCTCCTCGGTCACCCGCAGGCAGTACGGCACCTTGATCACATAGATACGATCGATGAAGGCCTCGTTGTTCTTGTTATTCTTGAAGGTCTGCCACTCCGATTCGTTGGAGTGGGCCATGATGATCCCATGAAACGGGATGGCGCCGATGTTCTCCGTGCCGATGTAGTTGCCTTCCTGCGTCGCCGTGAGCAGTGGATGCAGCATCTTGATCGGCGCTTTGAACATCTCGACGAACTCGAGCATGCCCTGGTTGGCGCGGTTCAGCCCGCCGGAGTAGCTGTATGCGTCCGGATCGTTCTGCGCGTGCAACTCCAGCTTGCGGATATCGACCTTGCCGACCAGCGAAGAGATGTCCTGGTTGTTCTCGTCGCCCGGTTCGGTCTTCGCCACCGCGATCTGGCGCAGCCGCGACGGCATCACTTTCTGCACCCGGAACTTGGTGATATCGCCATTGAACTCATCGAGCCGCTTGAGGCACCAGGGGCTCATGAGGCCGGTCAGGCGACGGGCCGGAATGCCATAGCGTTCTTCGAGGATCGATCCCATGCGGTCCGGATTGAACAGACCGAGCGGGTTTTCGAACACCGGGCTGAGGTCGTCGCCGGCTTTCAGGACGTAGACCGGGAACGTTTCCATCAACGCCTTCAGCCGCTCCGCCAGCGAAGACTTTCCACCGCCGACCGGGCCCAGCAGGTACATGATCTGCTTGCGCTCTTCGAGGCCCTGGGCGGCGTGGCGCAGGAAGCCGACGATCCGCTCGATCGTCTCTTCCATGCCATAAAATTCGTTGAACGCCGGGTAGACGCGGATGGTCCGGTTCATGAAGATCCGGCCGAGGCGCGGATCCTTCGAGGTGTCGACCATTTCCGGCTCACCGATCGCAGCCAGCAGCCGCTCGGTCGCCGTCGAATAGACCAGCGGGTCCTTCTTACAGGCCTCGAGATACTCCGCCACGGACATCTCAGCTTCACGGTGAGCCTCGAAAGTCCGCGCGTAAGCGGTAAAAATGTCATCGACCGTCTGCATCGGCCGCTCCTGTGCTTGAGGTGGTGCCACGGTCCGCGGGCTTCGCAAACACCCGTCTATGCAAGATGGGTGCAACCGTAGCGTATGGGGGGTACGTCGCGTGAATGTTTTCGCCGACTCGCATCATTCTGCTGTTCGCAAGCGAGATGTGGACTTGCATTCTGTCAGCGAAACCGCGGTCATTTGCATTCATTCTTCTTCCGCCGGTTCAAACCCATGACGGTCTGAGTTGAATTTACGCAGCACTCCCGATCTGCCTGCGCCCATGCGCCGACAGCATCGCCCCATGTCCGAGGTGGAGACCTGCTCACTGAGAAGATGGCAACTGGCAAGTCCGCGAGCCAGATCGACCATGGCATTTTCATAGATCACGGAATAGTGAGGTGCGAGCTGTCGCAATTCAACAAAATTCGCCAACGGCTGGTAAAAAGCCGCTTCCAGTCTGAGCCGGGCAGTGCGGCCAGAGCGAACCCGGCAGCGTGCCCCTGCTGGCCGACCAGTCGCACGAACAGGACCAGGGGCGGTTGACTTGAGTCTGGCCGCCGGGTGCGTCATGCGCCTCTCCAAGCCCTGCGATGCGCGCAGACGTCGGCGGCACCGAAAGGACGTAAATACAAGGATTTGCTTAAGAAAGCGTTAACGCGTATCGTGTTCGTTCCTGTTTTCTTTTTCATCCGCGAACGCTACACTACCCAATCGCTCGCGTGGCTGAAAATCTTCGTATGATCCCTCCCTGTGCATGGATTGCCGAAACGGCAGGCACGTGCACCGGCAACAGCGGAACACTGGCGCCTCAGATTATAGCGCGTTCGCCCAAAGGACTGAGCAACAAGGTTTTTAGCCCTGCCGTCAAGGAGCGAATCGCATTGCCTGTTTCCGGCCCTGGATACGACGGTTTTTCACGGATCGCCACTGAATGACCCGGGCCCCAGCGGTGTGGGCCGGACTGAGCCTGGACCGCCCGCGGGTCATGGGCGTTCTCAATGTCACCCCGGACAGTTTCAGTGACGGCGGCCGCTGGACGGATCATCGGGACGCGATTGAGACCGGCGTCCGCATGGCAAGGCAGGGTGCCGACATCGTCGACGTCGGCGGCGAAAGCACCCGCCCGGGCGCCGGGCCCGTGGCACCCGATCTGGAACAGGAACGAGTCATTCCGGTGATTCGGGCCCTGTCATCGCAGGGTATCACCGTGTCGGTGGACACAAGAAATGGCGGCACCATGCGTGCGGCCCTGGGCGCCGGGGCCCGGATCGTCAATGACGTTTCGGGGCTGTCGCAGGATCCCCTGGCCGTCCGGGTGGTTGTCGAACATGCCTGCGCAGTGGTGCTGATGCACATGCGCGGCACGCCGGCGACGATGAATGCTCAGGCGATCTACCGGGACGTGGTCGCCGAGGTGCGGACAGAACTGGCCGATCGCATCGAACGAGCCGTCAGCGCCGGCGTACGGCCGGATCGGATCGCGATCGATCCGGGCATTGGCTTTGCCAAGCGCGCCGAACACTCTCAGGCGATTCTGAGGGGATTGCCCAGACTGGTGGAGCTTGGCTACCCCGTGCTCGTCGGGGCCTCACGCAAATCCTTCCTCGGCGCCTTGTCGCGGGAGACACGGGCTGACCACCGCCTGGGCGCCTCGCTCGCGGCCGGCCTGTTCGCCCTGTTGCAGGGTGCGTCAATCCTTCGCGTGCACGACGTCCCGGAGAGCGTACAAGCATTAAATGTGTGGCAGACATTGTTTGAATGAGGCACGGTTCCGTTTCCCCAACACCTCGCGTTCCCGTAGAAAACGCTGAACATGGGGTCACAGGAATTGGGAAGAGGCATGACCAAGATACGACGACTATTCGGCACTGACGGGATCCGCGGCAAGGCCAACGCCGAACCGATGACCGCCGGGACCGCGTTGCTGCTGGGACAGGCCGCCGGCCTGCTATTCACCCGTGGCGAGCATCGGCACCGCGTTGTGATCGGCAAGGATACGCGGCTGTCCGGCTACATGCTGGAACCGGCTCTGACCGCCGGCTTCATCGGCGCCGGTATGGACGTGACCTTGCTCGGACCGTTGCCAACCCCGGCCGTGGCGATGCTGACCCGGTCGCTGCGGGCCGATCTGGGCGTGATGATTTCCGCCTCACACAATCCTTATGAGGATAACGGGATCAAGCTTTTCGGCCCCGACGGCACTAAACTGTCCGACGAGACGGAAATGGAGATCGAGGCGCTGATGGGCGACGGCTTCGCGGACCGTCTCGCCGGATCGCACCGACTGGGCCGGGCGGCGCGGCTGGACGATGCGGCCGGGCGTTATATTGAAGCGGCGAAAGCCAGTTTCCCACGCGGATTGCGGTTGGACGGATTGCGCATCGTCGTCGATTGCGCCCACGGCGCCAGCTACAAGGTTGCGCCGACCGTGCTGTGGGAGCTTGGTGCTGCCGTCATCCCGGTGGGCGTCGCGCCAGATGGTTTCAACATCAACAAAGACTGCGGTTCGACAGTGCCGGAGTTTCTCTGCGCAAAAGTGCTGGAACATTCAGGACACCTTGGCATCGCGCTGGATGGCGACGCCGACCGTGTGATTATTGCCGACGAAAACGGTGAAGTCGTGGACGGTGACCAGATCCTGGCGCTGATCGCACAGACCTGGCACGCGTCGGGCACACTGCGTGGCGGCGGCGTCGTTGCTACGGTAATGTCGAATCTAGGCCTGGAACGGTATGTGGCGGACTTCGGGCTCGAACTGCACCGTACCAAGGTCGGTGACCGGTACGTCGCCGAGCATATGCGAACCACGGGGATCAATGTTGGCGGCGAACAGTCCGGGCATCTGATCCTGTCGGATTTCGCCACGACGGGCGACGGTTTGCTCGCCGCACTTCAGGTCCTGGCCGTGTTGGTGCAGCGGGACCGTCCCGCATCCGAGGTCCTGCAGGTGTTCCGCCGGCTGCCGCAGCGGCTGAAGAACGTGCGGTTCAACGGTAAGTCGCCGTTGCGGGAAGTGCGGGTGCAGGCCGCGATCCGCGATGCCGAGGCACGGTTGAACGGGACCGGGCGGGTGCTGATCCGCGAGAGTGGCACCGAACCCGTGGTGCGGATAATGGCCGAGGGCGAGGACAGCGCTATCGTCGCCGAGGTGGTGGACGGCCTGTGCGAGATGATTGCCGATGCAGCCCGGGTGCGCGACGCCTTGACCCAGTAGCGGCCACTTCAAACCGGGCGCGAGGTATCGCACTTCTCTGAGGTGCGGTACTAGCGAGCGCGATAGCAGAGAGAGCCCGATGACAGTCCAAATTTGGTCGCGGTGACAATGCGTGGGCGCGTGCTGGTCATCGCCGGATCCGACTCTGGCGGGGGCGCCGGCATTCAAGCGGACATCAAGACCATAACCGCGCTGGGTGCCTTCGCTGCGACGGCGATCACAGCGCTGACGGCGCAGAACACGGTCGGTGTGCATGGTGTAATGACGGTTCCTCCGGCCTTCATTCGCCAGCAAATCGAGGTCGTGCTGTCCGATCTCGGCGCCGATGTGATCAAGATCGGCATGCTTGGTGACGCTGCCACAATTGGCGCGGTCTGCGACGCGCTGGGAGATTGCGCGCCGGATCTGCCGGTCGTGCTGGACCCGGTAATGGTGGCGAAAGGAGGCCAATCGCTGCTCGCGCCGCGGGCGGTGGACGCGCTGCGCCGGCGGCTGCTGCCGCTGTCAGCGGTCGTGACGCCCAACCTGCCGGAAGCCGAGGCGCTCACAGGACTGACGATCCGCGCCGAGACCGATATGCGGGCCGCGGCGGTGACGATCCGGTCAATGGGCGTGCCGGCCGTGTTACTGAAGGGCGGCCACCTGGAGAAGGAGACGGTGGTCGATCTGTTGGCGACCGAAACCGGGGTCGAGGCGTTCAGCGCGCCACGCATCCAAACGCGGCATACGCACGGCACCGGTTGCACCACGGCCTCGGCGATCGCGGCTGGTCTGGCGCGCGGACTAAGCCTTCGCGATGCGGTGGTACGGGCCAGGCTGTACGTGCGGGCCGCGATCGCGGCAGCGCCGGGGTTTGGCCGGGGACACGGGCCGCTCGGTCACGCGGTTACGGTTGACCTCAGCAGGATCTAGCCGCTTCTGCTCAGCGCTCGCGCCGTCGATCCTGGGTGCTCCTCACTGATTGCCGCACCCCACATCACCTTCGGGGCAGCGGACCTGCGCGAGCAGGTCGGCCGTGCGAACGCGGGTGAGGCGAGCCTTGCAATTGTAGACGACAATCGGATGAACGGAGCCATCGGTCGACCCGAGGGTCTCGAAATCGCATTCCTGGTCGCGAAAACGCAGCCAGCTTCGCTGCACCTCACGCAAAGCCACCTGGCCGGTGGGCGACAGTTTACCCATTAGCCGATCGTAGGCCGCGTTCATGGCCTTGTCCGCCTCACGGAACGCCTGACCCTCCCGCGCGGTCATCTCCTGTTGTGTCTGCGCGGTAGGCACACCGCAAACCAGCATGATCAAGGTCAAGCCCGCCGCCGCCGAGATAATTGGCTTCATCGGCTTACCCCGTGTGTATATGCCGAGTGTATAGGCGCAAAGCGCACCGGAGGCTCTGCTCAACCCGTCGTCCGGCCGGGAAACCGGGCCGGGGATCGGCCAGATCGACGTCCGCAGCCGAAGAGATCATTGCGCAGAGCGGCGACGTCCCCGGCGACGCGCCGGCGCGGTCGCCGCCTCGGGTCGCGGTGACGCCGCGCGCGGAACCGCCGGCCGCTCGGCGAGCATTCCGGCAATCGTATCGGCAAGTTGCGCAACCGCCGCGCTCATAGCGGCCACAAGCGCTCGCGTCGATCCGTCCGCTGGCCGCACCGTGAGCGCCAGCCCGCGGGATTCCGTCTGTTTCGCCGTGACCGCGATCTGCGCGGCCAGCAATACGGTGCCCTCGCGGTCGAGATCGAAGCGCTGCACGTTGACCTCCACCGTTGCGTCCGACGGCGTGGAAATCGCGCCGTTATCACCGTACACCGTGCTACCTGGCAGCCGCTGATTGAGTTCCAGCACCAGGATGCGGGCCATCATGGTGTCGAGCGGCTCGCCCCACCAGTCGTTGGACAGCACGTCCATCCGGTAACTCTCTGACGACCGCACGATCTGCGACCGTTCAAGATAGTGCGCGATGGCGATGGCGCGCAGTTCGATGACGCGGGGAGCCTTGGCGTGCGTGGTCCCGGGCTCCGTCGCCAGCACATAGAGCGTCGGGTTGGGCGACGAGCAGGCGGCGGGCAACGCTGCCAGCGCCAGCAGCACGGTGCGCCGGGACAGCCTCATTGCACTCCCTGATTGGTGCGGCCGCGGATCAGCGCTTCCGGGTGGCGCGACAGCAGGTCGGCCAGCACGCGGATCGAGCGCGCCGCATCGGTCAGTTGCATCAGCAGTTGGCTGACATCGCGGTTGAACCGGGAGTCGCCGCCGTAGCCGCTCTCGAGCGAGCCAAGCAGCTTGTCGGTCCGGCTGACCGAGTCCTCGAGACCCGATGCGATCGCTGGCAAACGCTGCATCGCCGGCGTCAGCCCCCGATTGAGATTGTCGACCAGGGTCTGCGTGCTGGCCAGGGTGGAACGCAGTTCGGTCATCGACTCGCTGAGTTGCTTGCCGTTCACCAGGGTGTTCACCCCAGCCAGGGTCTGGTCGAGGCTTTTGCCGATCGCCTCGAACGGAATGTCGTTCAGGCGGTTGACCAGATTGGTCGCCGCCGTTGCGACGTCGTCGGAGCCGGTGCCTAATACCGGGATCACGTAGTCGTCACCCTGCTTGCCGAGTTGGCCCGGGCCGGCGTCCGGATACACGTCCATCGCGAGTTGCTTTTGCCCGGTGAGGAAATTGCCCGATTCCAGCTTCACCCGCAGACCGCGTTGCACCAGCTCCCGCATCCTCGAATCCAGGTTGCCGCCGGTCGGCAGATCCAGCATCGCAACCCGCTCCGGTTCCAGCGTAAAATGGACCGGAACGACGACGGTGTCTTTCGCACTGTCGAACATCAATGAAACGCTGGAAACCTCGCCGATCTTTAAGCCGCGCAAGGTGACGGCCGCCCCGGCCTTCAGACCCGAAACCGAAGTGGCGAAATTGGCGATGAACTGAACGCTGCGCTTGAACGCGGACGAGTCGGCCGCATCCTCGGAGTCGTACAAGGCGAACTCGTGGTTGGTATCGCTCTCTGCAGTGAACTTCGGATTGTCGGGGGTTTCAAAGGCGATCCCGCCCAGCACGACGGCGCGCAGCGATTGGATCTGCACCTGCAATCCGTTCGCGCCGAGCTGAAACTTTGCCCCGGATGCGTTCCAGAAGCGGGAATTGTCGTGGACATATTTGTCGAATGGCTCCCGCACGAAGGCGTGGACGGTAATGTTCCGCCCCATCTCGCCCACGTCCCACCCCAGGATTTCTCCGACCTCCAGGTCGCGGAACATAATCGGCGAACCGAGGCTCAACGAGCCGATTCGGCTGGCCTCTAGCAGGAACGTCCGGCCTGGAACGTCCGACTGCAGCACCGGCGGGTTCTCCAGTCCGACGAATTCGCGCTGCGGCTCGCCGCCCTCGGCGGCCGGGAGCAGATCGATATAGGAGCCGGAAAACAGCGTCTGCAGGCCGCTGATGGAGCCAGCAAAGAACCGCGGCCGAACCACCCAGAACTGCGCCTTGTCGGTCAGCAGCGGCTGAGCTTCGCGGTTCATCTGAACCGTCACCACCACGCGCTTCAGATCGGGTGCGAGTCGGACCTTCTCCACCACGCCCATATCAACGTCCTTGTGCCGCACATGGGACTGATTCGCCTGCAGACCCTCGGCGGTCTCGAAGCTGATGGTAATCACCGGTCCACGCTCTAACAGGGTTCGCCACGCCAGCCACGCGCCAATGACCACCGTCACAAGCGGGATCGCCCAGATCAGCGACAGCCGCCGCTTAGGGTCGATGTGGGATCGCACGACAGCGGAGGGATGCTGGTCACTCATGCGGCCGCGGCGCGCATATGGGCACTGTCCCACATCAGGCGGGGATCGAAGCTGCGGGCCGCAAGCATCGTGAGGATCACAACGGCGGCGAAAGCGATCGCGCCGGGGCCGGGATAGACACTGGCGAGCTGACCGAACTGCACCAGGGCCACAAGGATCGACTCCATGAAGATGTCAATCATCGACCAGCGACCGATCGCATCGACGATCCGGTACAATATTGTGCGGTCATGCAGCGCCCACCTCGTTCCCGTGTGGGTGGTGATCAGCAGGATCCCCAGCCCGACCAGCTTCAGGACAGGAACCGCGACGCTGGCGAAGAACACCAGCGCCGCGAGCGGCCACATCCCGAGCTCCAGCAGCTCCCGCACGCCGCCCAGGATCGTGCTTGGCTGACCGGCGCCAAGCCGAACGACGGTCAGGACGGGGTAGGTATTCGCCGGGATGTAAAGCACCAGCGCCGCCAGGGCGAAGGCCCAGGTGCGCTGAACCGATCGCGGCCTGCGATCCTGTAGCCGGAAACCGCACCGGGGGCAGCGCATCCCGGGCGCGGCCCGGCTGACCAGTCGGCACGTGTCGCAGCCGATGCGCCAGCGGTGCCGGTTGGGCGCCGGCCGGTCGCCGGTGGCGGGGTTTGCGTCGAGCTTGCGGCGCAGCCGTCGGTTGCGCGGTTCCATCGCCTCCCACACCGCCTGATCATCCAGCATGTAGTCGGCCAGCACCATGATCACCATCAGCCCGCCGAGGGCGAAGAGGGCCGGCCCCAGATCGACAATCGCCATCCCGCTCAGACGCACGTAGGCGACGAACAAACCCAGCAGATAAATTTCGACCATCGACCATGGGCGCAGATGCTCGACCCAGGCGTAGATCGAGCGCAACTCCGCCGGTGGCCGCTTCAGCCGCAGGCCCAGCAGCACCGTCAGCATGCAGAGCACACGGGCGAGTGGAGCGACCACTGTGGTCGCCAGCACGACCAGCGATACTTCCCACAGCCCGTATTGTTCCATCTCCACCGGGCCGGTGACGAGATTGGCAACGCGCTGCTGCCCGGCCGTGCTGACAGACATCAGCGTCAGAGTGGCCCCCAGAAGGAAAAGGATCAGCGCGCTGAGGTTGAGCGCCAGAGGCACTGACAAAGGATCGCGCCGCGTATGGCGGAGCACGGCGTCGCAGCGCAGGCAGACCGCCCGCGTCCCCGGCGGCAGCGCCGGCATGATTTGTATCTGCCCGCAATCGCGGCATTCGTATAGCCGTCTGGCCGTCATCGCGGCCTGCCCGCCGAGACCCTCGCGGTCGTTTCCATCAATAGACGGCTTGGCGAAGCGGGGCTTGCATAGACGTGACGTAGCACGGTGCCGCGCGCACTAAGGGGTCGACGGCACGGCCGATCGGGGGAAATTCACCTGATCGTCCAAGCGCCGGGTCGAATCGCCACCGATTCCGGGATGTCAATGGCTTTCCCTTCGCAAGCGATTCAGGCATTAGCAAAGTCCCAGAGGGAGAGTCGAGGATGGATGCGATGGCGGCCCGATTTCTGTTCAAGGAAGGTAGAGGTGTCTCGAGACGGCGCAAGGCGTCATGTTTGCTGTTCGGCGCACTGCTGCTGACGGCTCTGTCCAGCGCCACACTTCCGGCGTTCGCTGAAGACCTTCCTGGCGTGACCGCAACCGAGATCAAAATCGGCAACACGGACGCCTACAGCGGTCCGGCCTCGGCGTACGGCGTGATCGCCAAGACAGAGACGGCCTTCTTCCAGATGGTCAACGACCGGGGCGGCGTCGCCGGTCATAAGATCAACTTCATCTCCTATGACGACGCCTACAGCCCGCCGAAGACGGTTGAACAGGTGCGGCGCCTGATCGAGGAGGACCAGGTCGCCTTCCTGTTTCAGAATCTCGGCACGCCGCCGAACACCGCGATCCAGCGTTACGTGAACCAGAAAAAAGTGCCACACCTGTTCATCGCGACCGGGGCCGACAAGTGGGGCGACTACAAGCACTTCCCCTGGACGATGGGCTACCAGCCGAGCTACCGGACTGAAGCGCAGATCTACATGAAATCTATGATGGCGACGAAGCCCAGTGCGAAACTGGCGATCCTCTATCAGAACGACGACTTCGGGAAGGATTACCCGGCGGGCGTCAAGGACGTATTAGGCGACAAATACAGCAGCATCGTTGTCAAGGAAGCCAGCTACGAAACGACCGACGCGACCGTCGACAGCCAGCTTGCGGCGCTGCAGGCGTCCGGCGCGGATACGCTGCTGGTGGCGGCGACCCCGAAATTCGCCGCCCAGGCGATCAAGAAGGTGCATGACCTCGACTGGCATCCGACTTTCTTCCTGACCAACGTTTCGATCTCGGTGGGCGCGGTGATGGCCCCGGCTGGCGCCGACAACGGCGTCGGCATCATTACCACCGGCTACATGAAGGATCCGACCGACCCGGCGTTCAAAGATGACCCCGGAATGAACGAATGGCGGGCATTCATGGCGAAATACATGCCGGGCGCGGACATGACCGACGGCAACCACAGTTTTGCTTATGGCGTCAGCATGGTGATGTGGCAGGTGCTGAAGCAGTGCGACGGGGATTTCTCCCGCGCCAACATCATGAAGCAGGCGGCCAACCTGCATAATGCATACGATCCGGTGCTGCTGCCGGGGATCACGGTGAACACCAGCCCGACCAACTTCCACCCGATCCGGGCTATGCAGCTCCAGAAGTGGACCGGCAAGACATGGGAGCGGTTTGGCGACGTGATCGAAGGCGCGAGCTAGCCTAGTGTCCGATCGCGGTGACGTGTGAATCGCGAAGCGATCACGATTTCTGCGTGAATCGGCTACTTCAACAAAGCGCGACGTATCGCGCTTCCCTGATGCGCGATAGATACTTGCCCGCGCACAGAACCGCCGCCGCCTCGTCGCGGCCGCTTGCCGGCAGCGGCTGTGACCTCACCGGACCCGCGAGATAGGAAACACTGGCGCCGCGGTTTCCGCGTTGCTTGGTCGAAACGACTGCAATTCGTCGGAAATTCGCTGACACGCCCGCACCGCCACCCGCCCTAGGAATGCGGCGTCTTCCTCCGTCACGTGCTCCTTGCGCCGTACCAGGCAAAGGCTCGCCGCCACCGCGCCGGGTGCATGGAAGATTGGCGCCGAGATGCCGACCAGCGCCTTGTCGATATCGCTGGCGACCAGATACCCCCTCTTGCGGATCGATCGCATCGCGTCGCGGAATTCCGTCCAGGTCTGCCCCAGCCCGGCCGCCGCGATCGCTGCCTGGTGGTTCAGCGCCAGATTGCGCAATTGATATGCCGGCAGGTGCGCCAGGATCACCCGTGACGGAGAGCCCTGGAAGAGCGGAAACGGCCGCCCCCGCTCCATGCTCATGGTAATGTTCGGATCGGTCTTGTCCTGCAGCACGCTCAGCACGCGCAGCCCGTAGAATGCGCATAGCAGCTGGGCGCCGTTCACAACATCCCGCAACTCCGCCATCACCGGCGGAACGATCTGCAGCAGTGGATCCGCCAGCCGGATACTGCGGTCGAACTCGATGAACCGGGGACCCAGCACGTACCCGGCGCCCGACACCGGAACCAAAAACCCCGCATCGCACAGCGCTCGGACATACCGGTAGACCGTGGCGCGCCCGAGTGCCAGCCGCTCCATCAGCAGATCCACCGTCCACACCGGCGCCTCGGGGGTGAAATGATCGAGGATCCCAAGCACGCGCGTGATGCTGGTGTCGCCCTGCGTTGCTCGACCCTGATCCGGCAGGTCGTTTTGATCCATCGCCCTGAACCTTGCCTAGCACGGCGGCCATGCTCGCCTGCCCAGATGAGCGTAATATTCTCTTGTTGCGAGAAACGCAAATAGTTAGCCGATTGTGAGACTCCAAGCCATCTCCCTTGACGCTGCAAAAATCTCTCATTATGAGGATTTTTCATATTCCAGTATTGCGGGCCTATGCGGGTCCTATAGGGGAGTAAGAACCATGGCAGCCCCACAAGATTTCGACGCCATCGTTATCGGTGCCGGCATGTCCGGCCTGCATCAGCTCTATCGGCTGCGCGCGCTTGGTCTCTCAGTGCGCGTTCTGGAGGCGGGCACCGGCGTGGGCGGAACGTGGTACTGGAACCGCTACCCAGGCGCGCGGTTTGATTCGGAAAGCTACTCCTACGCCTACTCATTTTCCCAGGAATTGCTCGATGGATGGGACTGGAGCGAACATTTCGCCGGCCAGCCTGAGACGCTACGCTATCTGAACCACGTCGCGGACAAGTTCGACCTGCGCCGCGATATCCAGTTCCGCAGCCGCGTCGCCTCGGCGCATTACCAGGATATCGCACGGAACTGGGAGGTGACCTTGGAAGATGGCGCCCGCTTCACGTCGCGGTTTCTGATCACCGCGATTGGCCCGCTTTCGGCGCCGACAATGCCGACGATACCGGGAGTTGAAACCTTCGACGGGCAATCTTTCCACACGGCACGGTGGCCTCACGCGCCGGTCGGTTTCGAAGGTAAGCGCGTGGCCGTCATCGGCACCGGCGCCACCGGCGTGCAGACGATTCAGGAAGTGGCCAAGACCGCCGGACACCTGACCGTGTTCCAGCGCACGCCGAACTGGTGTGCGCCACTGCTCAATAGCACGATCAGCGCCGTGGAGATGGCGAAGATCAAGGTCGGCTATCCCGACATGTTCAAGCGCTGCCAGGAGACGTTCGCCTGTTTCCTACACACGCCGGATCCGCGCGGCACGTTCGAGGTTTCGGACGCGGAGCGTGAGGCGTTTTGGGAGAAGCGTTACGCCGAACCCGGCTTCGGGATCTGGCAGGGCAATTTTCGCGACATTCTGATCGACCGCGAGGCGAACGCGCTGCTGAGTGGATTCGTCGCCAGGAAGATCCGCCAGCGGGTGAGGGATCCTGAGGTGGCGGAAAAGCTGATCCCGAAGAACCACGGCTTCGGCACAAGGCGCGTGCCGCTGGAGACCCGGTACTATGAGGTCTACAACCAGGACAACGTAAAACTGGTGGATATTGCCGAAACCCCAATCGAGCAGATCACGCCGACAGGCATCAGAACGAGTGATGCGGAATACCAATTCGACATGATTGTC
>DASYBP010000773.1:0-5374 GCA_036500715.1 Rhodopila sp. | reverse complement strand
TTCCGGAATTTGCGGACCGCGACGACATGGCCGATCTGGTTTCCCCCCACCCACGCTGGACCAAGAGCCAGGTGGAACCGTCCGAGTGGCAGCAAGCCGTCGCCAGGCTGGCGCAGGGAAATCTCACACTGCTGAGCCTTTGGGGTGAGCCCGGCGGCGTGCGGATGGCGGTGCTGGATGGAAAACAGGTCGCGGCGCTGCGGCTTGACTGTCCGTCCGGCGGTTACCCATCGGTCGGCGCGCACCACGCGCCGGCGATCCGGCTGGAGCGCACCATTCGCGACTTGTTCGGCCTGGAACCTGATGGCCTGACTGACGTGCGGCCCTGGTTGGATCATGGTCGCTGGGGCGAAGAACAGACCCCGGCCGCGTCCTATCCATTCCTGCCGGTCGAGGGCGGGGCGTTGCACCAGATCCCCGTGGGGCCGGTCCATGCCGGCATCATTGAGCCGGGGCATTTCCGTTTCACTTGCGACGGCGAAACGGTGGTGCGGCTGGAGGAGCGCCTCGGCTATGTCCACAAGGGCGTCGACCTGCTGATGTCCGGTGCGTCCCTGGAACGGGCTGCCAAGTTAGCTGGGCGGGTATCGGGTGACAGTACGGTCGCGTATGGTTTTGCCTTCGCCCGGGCGGTCGAAGACGCTCTGGGGATCGAGGGGCCGGCGCGCGCCGTGTGGCTGAGGGCGGTGATGGCCGAACTCGAGCGGCTCGCCAACCACATCGGCGATGTCGGTGCGATTTGCAATGATGCCGCCTTCAGCATCATGCTCGCCCACTGCGCGGTGCTGCGCGAGAGGATCCTGCGGACATCGGCCGAGTGTTTTGGGCACCGGCTGATGATGGATCGGATCGTGCCCGGCGGTGTAAACGCGGACCTTGACGCACAGCACGTGCTTCAACTGCGGGCCTTGATCGGGGAGTTGCGGGCGTCCATCCCGCGATTGACGAAGCTGTACGACGATACGCCGTCGTTGCAGGATCGGACGGTATCGACGGGCATTCTGCAACCCGAACTGGCGAAGCGGTTCGCTCCCGGCGGGTATGTCGGCCGAGCCTCGGGGCGGGATTTCGACGCGCGGCGCGATCTGGCGTATTCGCCTTACGACAAGCTGACCTTCACCATTCCAGTGCTTCGGGAAGGCGACGTCAACGCCCGTATCTGGATCCGGCTGAAGGAGATCACCGAAAGCCTGTCACTGCTGGATCAGCTTCTGACCGACCTGCCCGAGGGCCCGCTTTCGGTGGCACTGCCGCACCAAGACACTGAGGCCAACGAGGGTATGGCGATCGTCGAGGCGTTCCGCGGCGATGTGTTGGTCTGGTTGCGAATTGCCGGGGGCGTGATCGAGCGCTGCCACCTGCGCGACGCGTCCTGGTTCCAATGGCCCCTGCTGGAAGCGGTGATCGAGGGCAATATCGTCGCGGATTTTCCGTTGTGTAATAAGAGCTTTAATTGTTCCTATTCGGGGCACGATCTGTAGCCGGAGCACCAGGCACAAGGTGTCGCCGCAAAAACTTATACCGACGCCGTATTTTGCGGCTAAGCATTTCGACCGATCGCGATAATGCCGGTTGCAGAGTTGCCACTGACCGATACGACCCTCGAATTTGAGCCGGCGCGCCGTGTCCCGGTGTTGCTGCCCTATCCGTTCGAGGGTCCATTTGACTACCGCGTGCCACCCGATCTCACGCCGGAGCCCGGCGACATCGTCCTGGTTCCGCTGAACCGACGCGAGGAAGTGGGCGTCGTGTGGGATGGGCCATCAGACGCGAGGGTGCCGACCCACAAGCTGAAGTCGCTGGTCGGCATCCTGAAAACGCCGCCGATGGGTGAATCGCTGCGGCGATTCATCGACTGGGTCGCCGCTTACACGCTGTCTCCGCCGGGCGAGGTCGTGGCGATGGCCTTGCGCGTCGTTTCGCCCGGCCTGGCCCGGCCCGCGCTTTGCTATCGTCGCGCCGATCCGTTGCCACCGGCGCGCATCACGCCGCTGCGGCAGCGCGTGCTGGATGTGATGGCGCGCCAGGAAGCATGGCTGGCCACCGACCTGATGCGCGAGGGTGGCGTCAGCGCAGCCACGCTGCGCGGCATGGCAGATGCCGGGTTGATCATAGCGTCAACCGCGCCGACCGCCGCGCCGTTTCAACGGCCCGATCCCGATCACCAGGGACCTGTACTGTCCGTGCAACAGCAGACAGTCGGGACCGTGTTGCGCAAGGCGGTCGCCGATCGCGTTTTCTCGGTGACTTTGGTCGACGGCGTGACTGGCTCCGGCAAGACCGAGGTGTATCTGGAGGCTGTCGCGGCCTGCCTGCTTGCGGGGCGCCAGGCGTTGGTGATGCTGCCGGAAATCGCACTGTCCTCGCAGTGGATCGAGCGCTTCCGGCATCGCTTTGGCGTTGCGCCCGCGGTGTGGCACTCTGATCTGCCGTCGCGGTTGCGAAAGATCACCTGGGCCGCGGTCGCGGAAGGCGCCGCATCTGTCGTAGTCGGCGCCCGGTCGGCGTTGTTCCTGCCCTTTCCGGACCTAGGCCTGGTCGTGGTGGACGAGGAACATGAGGCCGCGTTCAAACAGCAGGACGGCGTGGTCTACAATGCCCGCGATATGGCTGTGGTTCGCGCTCGCCTTTCCGGATGCCCCGCCGTACTGGTGTCGGCAACCCCTAGTCTGGAAACTGTGGCGAACGTCGAAGCGGGCCGATATGCGCACCAGCGGCTGACCAGCCGGCATGCGGGCGCATCGATGCCGCGGATCAGCCTGGTCGATCTGCGCGAAACTCCGGCGGCACGCGGCCGCTTTC
Source organism: Rhodopila sp. (assembly GCA_036500715.1). Taxonomy (GTDB): domain Bacteria; phylum Pseudomonadota; class Alphaproteobacteria; order Acetobacterales; family Acetobacteraceae; genus Rhodopila. Next base: position 2,572 of record DASYBP010000773.1, on the reverse strand, counting down.
TGGCTCCGCCGGTGATCGAGGCGGTGCAACAGACGCAGGTTCGGGGCGAACAGGCGATGCTGTTCCTGAACCGACGCGGTTACGCGCCGCTGACGCTGTGCCGGCACTGCGGTCACCGGATGCAATGCCCCAACTGCACCGCGTGGCTGGTGGAGCATCGCACCCGGAACCATCTGCTGTGCCACCACTGCGGCCACACAATCCCGATTCCGCCGGAATGCCCCGCCTGCGCCGCCAGGGACAGCCTGACCCCGGTGGGACCGGGGATCGAGCGCATAACCGAGGAAGCCGCCGCGGTGTTCCCCGACACTCGTCGTCTCATCATGGCGAGCGACACGATCGCCGGCCCGCATGCCGCCGCGGCCGCCGCCCGAGCGATCGAAAACCGCGAGGTCGATCTGATCATCGGTACCCAGCTTGTGGCCAAGGGCTGGCACTTTCCGCACCTGACGTTTGTCGGTGTGGTCGACGCCGATCTGGGTCTTGCCGGCGGTGAACTCCGCGCCGCGGAACGCACGGTGCAACTGCTGCACCAGGTGGCCGGCCGAGCCGGGCGGGCCGAGGCACCGGGGTGGGTGATGCTGCAGACGTTCATACCGGATCACCCGGTGATGCAGGCGCTTCTGCAGGGCGATTTGGATGCCTTTATGACGAGCGAGGCCGAAAGCCGTCGCGATGGCGAATGGCCGCCGTACGGCCGTCTGGCCGCGTTGATCGTCAGTGCGGACACCGCAATTATCGCGGACACCGTGGCCCGCGACCTCGGCTGGTCGGCGCCGCGCGGCGACGGGATCGTGGTCCTGGGTCCGGCGCCCGCACCGATGGCTCTGCTGCGCGGGCGCCACCGGCGCCGGCTGTTGCTGAAAGTGCGGCGGGACGTGGCGGTGCAGCCGATCCTGCGATCCTGGCTTGCGTCGGTTCGGGTGCCGGGGAGCGCGCGGGTGGACGTGGATGTGGATCCGATTTCGTTTCTGTAACTGCCGTCCTGGCTTCCCAGCCATCCCGCACCATGCCAACTTCCGGCGACAGCACGTGAGGGGATGGCCATGTCTCGCATGACCGGCGGAGAAGCAATCGTCGACAGCCTGCTGCGGCACGGCATCGATACGGTGTTCGGACTTCCAGGCGTGCAGACCTATGGGCTGTTCGACGCCTTCGCCCGGGCGTCCAATCGCCTACGCCTGATCAACGCGCGCCACGAGCAGACCACGGCGTACATGGCGCTCGGTTATGCCTGCGCAACCGGGCGCCCGGCTGCCTATGCCGTCGTGCCCGGCCCAGGGGTGCTCAACACCACGGCGGCGTTGGCGACGGCATGGGGGGTCAACGCACCCGTTCTGTGCCTGACCGGCCAGGTGCCCAGCATGATGATCGGCCGCCGCCGGGGTCAGTTGCACGAATTGCCGGATCAACTCGCGACGTTGCGGACTCTGGTCAAATGGGCCGAGCGGATCGACCACCCGTCGCAGGCACCGCAACTGGTGGGGCGCGCGTTTCAGGAGATGTTGTCGGGTCGCCGCGGCCCGGTGGCGCTGGAGATGCCGTGGGATCAGTTCTCGGCAACCGCCGAGGTCACCCCGCAGGATCCGCTGCCGCTGTTTCCGAATCCGGTGCCTGACCCGGAGAAAATCGAGGCGCTGGCGAAACTTCTGAACGAAGCAAAAGCGCCGATGCTGTGGGTCGGCGGCGGCGCGCAGCATGCCTCGGCGGAGATTCAGGCGCTGGCGGAACGAATTGGCGCACCGGTCGTCTCTTTCCGCTGCGGCCGCGGTATCGTCGACGATCGCCATCCGCTCGGTCTGACCATACCGGCGGGATACCGGCTTTGGCCGGAAACCGATCTGCTGGTGGCGTTCGGCACGCGGTTGGAGGTCCCCACGAGCCGCTGGGGCAGAATGCCTGACGGCCTGAAGATCGCTCGTATCGACATCGATCCGGCCGAGATGTCACGCCTGAAAGTCGCTGTCGGTATCGTCGCCGATAGCGCTGAAGCCGCGAAAGTCCTGACCGAGAGAGTGGTCGTTCGAAACGACCCGAGACGAGCGGGGGTTATCGCCCGCGCCAAGGCCGACACACTGGCGGATATCCAACGCGTGCAGCCCCAGATGTCGTTCCTGAATGCGATTCGTGAAGTTCTGCCCGAAGATGGTATCGTATGTGATGAGATGACACAGGTCGGATACGTGTCCTGGTTCGGATTCCCGTTCTACACGCCGCGAACCTTGATCACATCAGGTTTTTCCGGGACACTTGGGGCCGGCTTTCCGACCGCGCTGGGGGTGAAGGTTTCGATGCCACACCGAGCGGTCGTGTCGCTGAACGGCGATGGCGGCTTCCTGTTCGGTGGCGCCGAGCTGGCGACGGCGATGCAGTATGGCATCAACCTGATTACCATCGTTTTCAACAATTCAGCTTACGGCAACGTTCTGCGGGATCAGCACCGCCTGTACGAGGGCCGCGATTCCGGGTCGCGCCTTCGCAACCCTGACTTCCTGGCGTATGCCCGAAGCTTTGGCGTGCACGGCTGGCGGGTGACGAATGCCGGTGGCCTGCGCGATGCCTTGTCGGAGGC
>DASYBP010000772.1:0-10029 GCA_036500715.1 Rhodopila sp. | reverse complement strand
ACCGCATCGTCCACCGAAGTAGGTGCGGCATAGCTGAGACTTGACATCATCGCTCCGATTTAACGCGTTACGCTTCCCGGTCAGCGTTTCCGGGACAGTCGGTGACAACGTTAGGCGATAGGGCCCATCTGGTCGAGAGGGCGGCCCAAGCAGCCATCCAACCAACCGTCCAACCGGCCATCCGGGCAGCCGTGAAAACTTTTGCCCCGAACGGCGATCCGGGCGAGAGTGTCACCAGACGGCAAGACTGGCCCAAGCAAAACTGGCCCAAGACAGCACTGGCCCAAGACAGCAAAGGAGTGAAGCCGATGATCCAAGGCATCCACCGTTACCCTCCGATGGATCAGATGGTTTACGGCGTCCCGCTCGCTCAGGCGATGTCCGATGAGGTGAGCCGCATCGGTGCCGCGGCGATTTTTGTCATGGCCAGCGGGACCCTCAGTCGCACCACCGATGTGGTCGAAACGGTGCGAGGCGTCCTCGGCGGCCTTCTGGCTGGCGTGTGCACCAAGATCGGCGCCCACACCCCGCGCAACGATGTCGTGGCCGCGGCCAACCAGGCCCGCGCCGCGAAAGCCGACCTGATCCTGACCGTCGGCGGCGGATCGGTCACCGATGCGGCGAAAATGGTCGGACTATGTCTTGGTAACAACGTTTCCGAGCCGCGGCAGTTGGATCGTTTCCGTGCCGTGGTGACGGCGGACGGCAAGACGCAGCGCCCACCGGTGGAGCCGCCTTCCGTGCGCTCCATCGACGTACCAACGACGTTGTCCGCCGGGGAATTCACACCGTTCGCCGGCTGTACCGACACCGAACGGCATGTGAAGGAAAGCTATGGCCATCCACTGATGCTTCCGCGCGTCGTGATCCTCGATCCCGCGGTGACCATCCACACGCCGGAGTGGCTGTTCCTGTCGACCGGACTTCGTGCGGTGGACCATGCGGTCGAGACGATCTGTTCGATTCACCCAACACCGTTCTCAGATGGCGTGTCGTTGCAGGCGCTACGACTATTGTCGGCCGGTCTACTCGGCAGCAAAACGAATCCGGGTGACCTCGACGCCAGGCTGAACTGCCAGCTCGGGGCTTGGATGTCGATCATGGGGGTGCAGGATGGTGTTCCGATGGGCGCCAGCCACGGCATCGGCCATGTGCTGGGCGGCACCGCCGGCGTGCCGCACGGCTACACGTCTTGCATCATGCTGCCCCACGTCCTGCGCTTCAACGAAGCAGCAAATGCGGACCGGCAAAAATGGGTCAGCGACGCCCTGGGGCGGCCGCACGAGCGCGCAGGCGATGCGGTGGCGGGGCTGGTCGCCAAACTGGGCCTGCCGGGAAGCCTGCGCGATGCGGGCGTAAAGCAGGACCAGCTCGAGGCGGTCGCCGCGGGTTCCATGCATGACCGATGGGTACACACCAACCCACGCCGCATCGACGGTCCCGCCGCGGTGCGGTTGTTACTGGACGCCGCCTGGTAGCGGCTCAATCGCCGGCCGACTCGGCAGCGTCGCGACACGTTCTGCGAGGGGCCGGCATTTCCCCGCGCTACTCAGCGACGAACAACTGCCTGCTCGCAAACGAGATCCACACGCGACGCCCCACCAGCCAATCGGCACCCAGCAGCATGTCGACGATCGGCGACAGGCGGACAGGCTCGACCCACAGCAGCGGCGAATTCGAAGTTAGATTGCCGACCATCAGGGAAGTAAACCGATGGCGGTGAACCGTTATCATACGCGAGCCAAGTCCGCTGATCCGGTCGGCCGGATCGCCCGATACGCTCGTCGCGTCCAGCCCCAGCTTGTAGATGCCTGGCGCGGCCAGCAGACTGGAACTGGCACCCGTATCCAGCAATGCGCGCAGGGGCCTGCCGTCGAGCGTGACAGGCAGGACGATCGCCTGGTCGGTCGGCACCGTCATCGGGATCGTCGTATAGTCGCCGGGCCAGGGCAGGAAACGGCCGACGCAGTCACGGACGCGGTAAAGTGTTACCCGACGGGCCGGCACATCAAGGTCTAGATCGAATTGCGACAGAAAATCGCGTCCCAGCAGACCATCGATGGTGTCGTCTCCGAGGGCGGTGTGCGGCAGTTCGGCCACCGTCAGGCTCGTGTCATGGCTGAGGGTACGCCGAACCAGCGGCACCCCGCCCAGACTGAGGCTGCGCGGATCGGCGTTGGGGCGCCGGTCTATACCGCCGACACCCCTCATTGTGGTGCCCACCCATTGGTCGCGCGCCAGTCCGAGGCGTCGCACCGCAGCCTCCGTAACCACCGACCGCTGCGCGCCGGTATCGAGGATAAACGTCGCCGTCGCACCATTTACCTCGATCGGCAGCGTGATGGTCCCACCGCTGACCCGCAGCGGCACGGTGGTCAATTTGTCCACCACGCAAGCGGCCTGCGCGGCCTGAGCCATCAGCAGCAATGCCAGCAGTCGAACCACGATTGCCCTGGTCACGGCAAAGCCCTCGTTGCCCTGAGATCGTGGTTCTCGTCTGAGGCCAGCCGATGGCCGACCCTGGTGGCCGGGCTTAGTGGTTTGAAGTGGCCGATTCACGCGGAAATCGTGATAGCTTCGCGACTCACGCTTCACCACGATTGGACACTAGGAAACAACCAGGCGCCGGTAAAGATGCCACGTCGCATGCCCCAGCACCGGCATCACGATGATAAAGCCCAGCAACAGCGGAATCGTTCCGATCACCAGCCCTGCCACGATAATCAGGCCCCACACCGCAATCACTCGCGGATTGCGCGCGACGGCAGCCGCCGAAGTCCTGATCGCCGTTTCCAGCGCCACATTGCGGTCCAATAACATCGGGACCGAGACCAAACTGATGGTCAGCGCCGCCAGAGCAAGCACGAAGCCGGTGCTGATGCCGATAAATGCCATCGCGCGGCCGGCCCGGGTGAAGAAAATATCATGCACGAAGCCGATCACCGAGACCGGCGGCCGCGGCCCCAACGTCAGATTGTAGACGACGTTCGACAGCACCAGCCAGAAGAGGAACATCGCCACCAGGACGACGCCCAGCAAAATAATCCCGCCGATGGCAGGCGAGCGGAACACGGCAAACGCATCGGTCCAGCCGATCTGCATGCCCAATTCGCGGCGGCGGCTCATTTCATTCAGGCCGACCGCGGCCAGCGGCCCGATCAGGGCAAACCCCGAGGCGAGCGGAAACACCAGTGGCAGCATGTCATAACCGAACGCGACACGTGCCAGCAGTAAGCCGACCAGCGGATAAACCACACACAGAAACAACACGTCGCTGCGGGCGGCGCCAAAATCCTCCATGCCGCGCGCCAGCGCCCATTTCAGATCCGCTAGCTCGATCCGCCGCACCTCGACCGTCGCCGGCGGGGTGATCAACCATCCAGGCCGCGCCGAGGTGACCGACTGATAGGCGTGGGTCAGCATGTCCGCACCCCAGCCCGGTGGTGTTCTGATCATCGTGGCCTCTCCTCCGATTGCCCCAACTTTAGCAACTGAGGTCGCGAGCCCGTCATGCTTACGGCTTTCCGGTCGCCTGACGAACACAGTCGCGGCCATGCCAGCCAAAAGATGATGGGCACGTTTTCGTCCTCTCCGCAGTAACGAATTCGTGATCACGCCGGCATTCCGCATAGGCAGCGCAGGTAGCCCGATGCGACAACTGTATTTTCATCGTGATTGACCACGCCGCCCGCCGGGCGTAACCGTGACTGAGGAGCGCAAAACGATGCAGGGCAATAAAACGCTGAACGTGTTCTGGCAGCCTGGCTGAACGAGCTGTCTGAAACTGAAAGAGTTTCTCTCGGTCCGGGCGATCGAGTTCGCTTCCATCAACGTTCTGACCAACCTCGACGGACAGTCGGAGCTTCGGCGTTTGGGCGCGAGATCGGTGCCGGTGCTGTCGCGCGGCGACGACTGGATCTTCGCCCAGAACCTCGGCCACGTCGTCAAGTTCCTTGGCTTGAATGAGTCGACGGTTCCGCTGCTGACACCGGCACAATTGATCGAGCGCCTGGATCTGTTTCTCGGCACCGCAATCGAGATCGTCCCGCAGATGCCGGACAGCCTTCTCGCCACCGAAGTCCCTAACCGGCCGCGCAGTTATCGAGCGCTCGCCCATCACCTGTTTCGCATTCCGGAGGCCTTGATGGAGGTTGCCGCCGGGACGCCGCTGACCAGCGACATGCTCACCAATGGTCATCCGGACAATATGCGAAACAGCGCTGCGCTTGGCGCTTACGGGCGGCAGGTGCGGGCGGCGCTGCGCCTATGGTGGGACGCCAAGGCTGATCAAACCGGGCGGGAGATGGTGAAGACCTATTACGGCCCGCAGCAACTGCACGAATTGATCGAGCGCACGACCTGGCATTGCGGTCAGCATGTGCGGCAGTGGCTGATGCTGCTTGAAATGGCCGGAATCGCCCCCGCCGCTGACCTGGACGACACTGCCTTTGCGGGGTTGCCGATGCCCAGCGGCGTTTGGGATGAATAGGCGTTCAGCGCCACCGCCGGTGACCTCGGGTCAGGCGATCGTCATCGCGATCTTCGGCGGCGACTTCAGCGTCTGCAGGATGACGCAGTAGCGTTCGGTGGTCTGGATCATCCGTTCGAGCTTTGCCCGATCGGCATCGCAATCGACGTCGAACGTGACGGTGATCTCGGTCAACCCAACCGGGACCGCGCGGTCTACCCCAAGGGTCCCGCGGGCGTCCCATACCCCTTCGGCGATCACTTTGCCGCCGCGGAGGGTGACGCCCATCGCGGTGGCAACCGCGCGCAGCGTCACGCCCGCGCAGCCGACCAATGCCTCCAGCAGCATGTCGGCCGAACAGGCGAGTTCTCCTGAACCGCCGCCGGCCTTGTGCAGCCCGGCGGTGACTTTGCCATGCCAAGCGTCTACCACGATGGCGATGTCATTGGAATCAAGGCTGCCCTCGGCCCTGGCGGGAACCCGGGCCGCCTCGGCCTGGTCCCGGTAAAGCTGCTTGAGCGGCGCCTGGATGGCGCGCAGTTCCTCGGCGTTCATAGCTGTCTCCTATTGCTCGGGCGGCACGTCCAGGCGGACGGCGATCCCTTTAAGGTTCTGCGATGGAGCCGGATAACGCTGCATCACCAGCGGATCATGCCCAGGAACGATCAACTCCGGCGCGGCGGCGTGCCCGCGCAACGTATCAAATGCCTCTAGCATGTCACCAACGTGCAGCGCGGTACTGAAGGGCCGGTATGTCTCCATGTTCTCGTAGAAATGCGTGACGTCGGACGCGAGCACGACAACGCCGCGCTGGGTGTTCACCTTGACGAACTGCAGACCGGCGGAGTGGCCGCCCGTGGGTACGATGCTGATGCCCGGCAGTACCTCGGCAGGGCCGTTGTAATACACCACGCGGCCATCGAAGTTCAGACGCACGACGCCGCAGACATCATCCGGCTCAAAGCTTCTCGCCAGGTGCCGGTGGCGCATGTAGCGGCCGACGGCGTAATGCATCTCCGGCTCCTGCAAGTGAAAGCGGGCGTTCGGAAACTTGTGAAAATTGCCGACATGGTCGTAGTGCATGTGAGTCAGAATCACATCTTCCACGCTCGCCGGATCAACACCCAGCAGGGCCAGTGAATCGATCGGACACCGTTGCAACGTCCGACCGCGCTTGCCGCCGCTTTCGGCGGTGAATCCGATATCGATCACCACCGCGCGGTCGTCGTTGCGAGCAAGCCAGACGAAATAGTCCATCGGCATCGGTCCGTCGTGCGGGTCGCCACCGATGAAATGCTCATGCCGCTGCGCCTTGCGGGTCGCGTAACGAAGGGCGAACAGTTCGTAGGTGGTGGTCATGCCTCAAACGACTTCCTGATGCGCCGTGATGTCGGCCATTACGTAGCGAGTGAAGAGGTCGATGGAGTTGAGCGATTCGTCGCCGGTGATGTCGCCGAAAGCGAATCGGCAAAGCAGATAGTTCAGGCCCGCGTCGTCGATGGTTTGCTGTAGGAAATCGCGGACCTTGTCGGGCGTGCCGGCGACGGCGCGGCCTTGCGCCTCGGCGTCCTCGAACCGTTCAGGAAAGATTGCATGGGCAACCGGCATCGTATTGTGCTCGATCCATAACTTCAGGAAGCTCGATCGCCATTTGTTGTAACCGCGCCTGGCAATTTCCAATGCCTCCCGCTCGGTTTGCGCCACCACCACATGGCGGCCGACACCCATGAGCGGCAGCTCCGCCGGGTCGTTGCCCAGCAAGTCCCATTCGCGTCGGTAACGGCCTGTCAGCGCGCGCATGCCTGCGCCGGGAAGGTTGCCGACGACGTTCACCTTATTCTGCGCCGCCCACGGGATCGCCTCGGCCCGTGCGAGGCCGTACCATAAGGGCGGGTGCGGCATCTGGAACGGCGTCAACTCCATCGGCACATCGCGGAACGTATAGTAGGTGCCTGCGAAATCCAGCCGCTCGCTGGTCATCCCGCGCAGAATGATTTCCAGCGCCTCGGCATACATCGCCGGGGTTCGATCAGGGTCCAGACCATAGTAGCGCAATTCGATTGGCGAAATGCCCCGGCCTACGCCAAGCATGAACCGCCCGCCGCTGATCTGGTCCAGCATGCAGATCTCTTCCAGCAGCTTGATCGGATGATACAGCGGCAGCAGGTAGACCAAGGGACCAAATCGAAGCTGCTTCGTCCGCTGCGCGACAGCCGCCAGCCACGCGCCGGGTGACGGCGCTATTCCGAGCGGCGTCGCATGGTGTTCGGCGACGTGGTATCCATAGAAGCCGGCGCGATCATAAGCCTCGGCGAGCTTCAAACGCTCCTCGAAGAAGCGGTCCAATGGCGCCAGGCCGCGATCCATATGATCGAACACACCAAGCTTCATGGGTTTCGGGTTTCCTCTCCACGCTCCGGAGTCGTACTCGCGGGCCGGAGCCTTGTCCAGGCTCTGGCCACCGGCGCCGCGGTCCATTGGCACGACGATGTGCCGATGGTGCGATGCCCGATCGATCGCCGGCCGCCCCCGTGCCGCCCACGGGGTCCGTGACAGTTTCGGGCGCAAACACGGTCCAGTCGGCCGTCTGTGCCCTGCGTGATTCAGGGCTCGTTAACACTTTTGGTGCAGAGTCGGCCTCATGTCCACTCTGACCCACGCGAAGCCTGCCCATGCTGTGCAGCCGCCAACCGAGGACGACGCACAGGCACTCTACGTGCAGGGACTGATGGCTCTGCGCAACAATGAGCCGGAGGAAGCTGCTCATCTGCTGACCCAGGCGCTCCGGCGGCGACCGGCCCATCCTGGCATGCGGCGAAATCTGGTGCGAGCGCTGCTTGTGACCGAACGCTGGGACCAGGTGGTAATGCAGTCCAACGCAGCCCTGGCGGGAACGCCGGACGACGCCGAACTGCACTTCGCGCGTGGCACCGCCTTGAACGCGCTCGGGCAACATACTGCGGCCTGCGCTGCGTTCACCCGGGCGCTGTCGTTGCAGCCCAATCATGCGGCGTCTTGGCTGAACATGGGCAATGCCTCAGCCGATCTGGACGATCTGGCGGCGGCCGAGACGCGGTATCGGACCGCGATCGGCCTCGATCCGGCGCTCGCCGAAGCCCACGCCAGCCTGGGCTACCTGCTGACGAGGCTGGGTCGGTTGCCGGAGGCGATCGAGGCCTGCAAGTCGGCAATCGCCCTGCACCCCGAGTTCACCCAGGCCCACTGGAACCTGGCAATCGCCCTGATGCTGAGTGGCGACCTGGTGCGCGGCTTCGTCGAATACGAATGGCGCAAGCGGCATCCGCGGTACCGAGTGGATTTTCCGCCGCTTCCAGGCCGCCCGTGGGATGGCTCCGATCCCGCCGGGAAGACCATCCTGGTGCGCGCCGAACAGGGGATCGGCGACGCTATCCAGTTCGCTCGATACCTGCCGCTGATCCGCGCCGATGGCGGTGCGCCCATCCTTGTTTGCGCGCCCCCGCTGGTCCCGTTGATCCGATCCATGCCCGGAATCCAGGCCATAGCGTCGACGGAGCCCCTGCCGGCGCACGATCTGTGGATCGATCAGGCAAGCCTGCCATACATCTTCGGCACCACCATCGACGCAATCCCCACCCCAACCAGCTATGTGCGAGCCGATCCCGTTCGGGTCGCGGCCTGGCGCGCGCGCGTTCCCGATGGCCGCAAAATCGGTGTCGTGTTCAGCGGGAACCCGAAGCACCCGGCCGACCGGCGGCGTTCGATCTCACCGCAGCATATCTGCACCCTGTCCGGTATGCCTGGCGTGAGCCTGATTAATCTCCAGCCCGGCGACGCGGCGCTTGCGCTTGGCTTGACCGATCTGAGGCCGTGGCTGACCGACTATGCGGAGACCGCCGCATTGATCGAGACGTTAGACCTCATTGTCACGGTCGACACCTCGGTCGCGCACCTTGCCGGCGCCCTCGGGAAGCCGGTGTGGGTTCTGCTTCCCCACGCGCCGGACTGGCGCTGGTTACTGGGCAGGACCGATAATCCTTGGTATCGATCGGCGCGTCTGTTCCGCCAGCCAGCCGCGGGGGACTGGGCCAGCGTGCTGACGAAAGTCAGACGCGAGATCGAACAGCATTTCGATACGTCGAGCCGGTAGACCCCACGAGGGGACTTGCCCGATCGTTGATTCACGATGGCCGGTCGCGGATTGATTTCACCCGGTCCCGCACCGGTATCCACCCGTTCAACCGCGGTGTTGAGACGGATCATTCGCGGTGGCCACCGATTTCGTGCTTTCCTTCTGATACCGGACATCAATTCTTGATGCCTGGCTTCAGCAGGCCGCCAGGCACGCTGGCCGCCAGGTTGTCCTGCGCATTCGCCAGCAGTGCATTCTTTGTCGAACTGCCTATGCTGGAACCCAGCCAGTAGTTCGCCACCTGCGTGGCCATCGCCGCGAGCGTTCCGACCAGAACCGATCCGAACTGGCCGTCAGCCGTGCTCAGATGGTTGGTCAGAACCGAATAGGTCGTCCACCCGAACGCAAGCACGATAACCACCGAGACAACCATGCTGCCGTATGCCAGTCCGCTGTGCGACTGAGCCAGGCTCTCGGCCATGCCCCGCGCTGACGCAATATCGCCGAAACGGGTCTTCAAATCGTCCAGCGCGTCCTGCCGCAGCGCTTCGGCTTCGGCATCCTGCTCCTTTTGCATCTGCAAATGCAGATCCGCGAGTTTCGCCGCAAGGTCGGCAGATGCCTCGGGGTTGGACTGAATATGGGCAACCGCCGCCGCGACACCGCCTGGCGTACTCAGATCGGCGACCGTCCCGACCACGGTTTGAACAACCCCCGCCACCTTTGCGGTGGCGTCCGCGCCCTTTGCGCCGAAGATCATTCCGGCCAGTTGCGGTGCCAGATTCAGCACCAGAGGAATCAGCAGTGCGAACATTCTAGGCTCCCAGCACGCTCAGCGCCGCCTCGCACAGCCGGCTTCGTTCCGCTGCGCCCTCCGGGCCGCCGTTGATTTTTCGGGTAAGCAGATCGATCGACCAGGTATTGGCCAACCCATTCAACTCGTTGGTAGTCCAGAACCAGGCCGCACTGTCGGCGGCGCCGGATTGCGTCGCGGCGTGCTCCGCCGCCTGGTCGACGGTCATGCCCATCGTCGAGGCGAAGTGCTCATAAACGGTGCGGCCGGTGATCTGGATCAAGCCGCGGCCGCGAAATAGCCAGCCGTCGCCGGAGGCCTCGTCGCCATTTCCCATTCGCCCAGAATAGACCCGGTTGGCGAGGGCCTCTGGCCGCATCGCGCAAGCCTCGGCCGCCTCGAGCGTCGGGAAACGGCTCGGCCAAACCTGACACAGCCGAGCGGCGCTGTAACTCAGATCTTCCTCGAGGTCGCGAAAACCACCGCTTTCCACGGCACACTGGCCGAGAAACGCGGCGACGCGCCGTGGTGTCGTAATCTCCGCCTTGGCAAGGGGTGCGGCCATCGCCGTCACCCAGCCAGAGCGCTCCTCGTCACTCAGATGCGGTGCGACGGCCTCCAGCGCTCGGTCCAGCCCCGGCGGCGGGGGTACTCCCG
>DASYBP010000771.1:0-2746 GCA_036500715.1 Rhodopila sp. | reverse complement strand
GCTGTCGGAGGAACAGGCGAGTGCCTTGGGTCCAGTGGACATCTACCTGACGAAGTTCACCCCGATGCGGCACAACCTGTCCGGCCGGGGCCGCAAGACGATGATGAAACTGGTGATCGACCAGGCGACACAGAAAGTCGTTGGCGTGCATATGCTCGGCGAGGACGCGCCGGAAATCATCCAGGGCATTGCCATCGCGGTCGTCGTGGGTGCGACCAAGGCGGATTTCGACCGCACCATCGGCATCCACCCGACGGCAGCCGAGGAATTGGTCACCTTGCGGACGCGGACGCGCACCACGGATCTGGCGAAGGCAGCGGAGTAGCCGGGCCAAACCGGGGCGTTCACTCCGCCGAGGCCGATCAGCCGCGAATACTGGCGTTTCGTCCCAGGGCACGCCATTTTGGCACTCGTGTGTACCGTCGTCGTTCTTGTTCGCCCTGCGTTCATCCTCTTGGCCGCCAACCGCGATGAGCGGCTGGATCGGGCGTGGGATCCTCCTGCCGCCTGGTGGCCGGACCGCCCTGGGACGGTCGCCGGACGCGATCGCACCGCCGGCGGCACGTGGATGGGGATCAACCGGCACGGCGTGGTCGCGACCGTGCTCAACCGGCCCGGCACCCTGGGACCAGCCGCCGGCAAGCACAGCCGCGGTGAACTGCCGTTAATGGCGCTTGATCACCGGACCGCCGCGGCCGCCGCGGCGGCGATCGTGAAACGCGACGCCGGCGACTGGCGCGGGTTCAACATGGTGCTGGCGGATCGCACCGGGGCAATCTTTATTCGCGGATTAGGCTATGGCCGGCCGCAGGCCGACGTCTTGCCGCCGGGGGTTTCCATGGTGACGGCGCTGGATCCCAACGATCCGGACAGCCCGCGCACGGCGCGCCACCTGCCGCGTTTTCAAGCCGCCGAACCGGCCGGTCCGGATGATTGGGGCGCCTGGCGCGCCATTCTGGCCGATCGGGCCGGAGCGCCGGCGGAGCAGATCAACGTGGTGCCGCGGGGCGGTTTCGGCACCGTCTGCTCGTCTTTTGTCTCGCTTCCCGTCGCTGGTCGTCCCATATGGATGTTCGCGCCGGGTCCGCCGCACGAGGCCGTCTTTCACCCGGTCTTTTGCGTGGGGGACGGCGCTGCTATACCCGCCGCGCCGCGGGACCTATAAACCGCGCCGCCGCATGGTGCGGTGACCACCCGTGTCCGCGCGATGCGGTGACCACCTAAGGAAACCCGCGATGGCCCGCCGCCGACAGCTCTACGAGGGCAAAGCCAAGATCCTGTTCGAGGGCCCCGAACCCGGCACTCTGGTCCAATACTTCAAGGATGATGCCACCTCCGGCAACGGTGCCAAAAAAGGCATCATCACCGGAAAAGGCGTCCTCAACAACCGCATCAGCGAGTACCTGATGATGCGGTTGCATGAGATCGGCGTGCCTACCCACTTTGTGCGCCGCCTGAACATGCGCGAGCAACTGATCCGCGAGGTCGAAATCATTCCGCTGGAGGTCGTCGTTCGCAACGTTGCCGCCGGCAGTCTGGCTACGCGGCTGGGGATCGTCGAGGGCACCCGCCTGCCTCGCTCGATCATCGAATACTACTACAAGAACGACGCCCTAAACGACCCGATGGTGTCGGAGGAGCACATCACCTGCTTCGGCTGGGCCAACACTGCCGATCTGGACGACGTCGTTGCGCTGACGCTGCGGATCAACGATTTCCTGTCCGGGCTGCTGCTGGGCGTCGGCATCACACTGGTCGATTTCAAGCTGGAATTCGGCCGGCTGTGGGAAAACGACGAAATGCGGATCATTCTGGCCGACGAGATCAGCCCGGACAACTGCCGGCTGTGGGACAGCAAGACAAACGAGAAGATGGACAAGGATCGCTTCCGCCGCGACCTGGGGAATGTTGAGGAAGGCTATCAGGAGGTCGCGCGGCGATTGGGTATCCTGCCGGAAGCCGGGACCCGGGACCTCAAGGGGCCGGAGTTGATGCAGTGAAGGTTGCGGTCACGGTGATGCTGAAGTCTGGCGTGCTGGACCCGCAAGGAAAGGCGATCGCGCGGGCGCTGGGGACGCTGGGGTTCACCGGTGTGCAGGATGTGCGCGCGGGAAAACTGATCGAGTTGGAGTTGGCGGAAACCGACCCGGACAAGGCGCGCGCCGCGGCTGAGGAAATGGCACGCAAGCTGCTGGCCAATACGGTGATCGAGAGTTTCCGGGTCGCGGTCGAGGGGTAATAAGTTGTCGGGCCGTTCAAAGCAGCCCATCCTGCCCGCATCGACAGTCATTCGCTATTATCGCTTCCATTAGCGAAACGTTTTCGCCCGCGCCTCATCGGTTCCAACGCGCGCTGGCCTCGGCTAGCGTGTTGGGTGGACCGGGGGGAATGGTGTTTTGGACTCATCGGACATTTTCGCATCTGTGGTGGCGTTGATCGGCGACTCGGCACTTCGGCTCCGACGCCTGACCGCCGGCGTGCAGCAGCCGGCTTGGGGCACCACCCCGACGATTCCGCCAGCAAGGCCGCAGGGCAGGATCCCGACACTCAAGATGCCGACGGCCAGAGGATGGGCTCCAGGGCAGACGCCGACCGCGGCGCCTGGGCTCAAGGTCAATGCGTTCGCAACCAGTCTTCGGCATCCGCGCTGGATCCACGTGCTGCCCAGCGGCGACGTGCTCACCGCAGAGTCCACGAACGTGCCCAGACCGGCCAGATCCGCCTTTGAGTACGCCATGTTCAGCAC
>DASYBP010000770.1:0-6169 GCA_036500715.1 Rhodopila sp. | reverse complement strand
CCACTACCAGCCGCACCTCTTCTTTAAGCACCGTGGCATGGAGGCGCGATTCCAGAATATCGACATCGACCGGGGCGCGATTATCGCCGAACGGGTCTCGGGTGTCGGGAGTGTGGCCCATGCCTTGGCTTACTGCCAGGCCGTGGAAGCGGCGTGCGCATCGCAGGTGCCCGAAAGAGCGCTTTGGTTGCGGGTCGTATTGGCTGAGCTCGAGCGTCTATACAATCATCTGCACTATCTGGGACACCTGTGCAATACGACAACGCTGAAGGTTGGTGAAGCGCAGGGTAAACTGCTTGAGGAGCGGGCAAAGCAGGTCAATGCGCGGCTCACCGGAAGCCGGTTTCTGCGAAGCCTGCTGATCCCAGGTGGGTTGCGCCGGGATCTTAACCCCTCCGGCTGGCTCAGCGAAGCTTTGGAATCGCACCGGAGAGAGGCGGCCACGTACGCCCAGACGCTGGAAAAATCCGAAAGCCATCTCGACCGGCTGATCAGTACCGGTGTGCTGAACCCACGCGTCGCATTCGAACAGGGGGCAACAGGACCGATTCAACGCGCCTCGGATACCGATCGCGACTTGCGGCGTGACCATCCCTATGCGGCCTACGCCGAGGTGCCGCTCACCATCCCGGTTCGGCGGGAGGGCGACGCTTACGCCCGATACCGTGTCCGGATCGACGAGATCGATGCGAGCATAGCCATCATGCAGCGCATCCTGCTGCTGCTCGAAGATGGCGAAGTGCGGGCCGAATGCTGTCCGACGCCTTTAGCCGAGGGTCTGGGCTGGGCAGAGTCGCCGCGGGGATCGCTGTTCTATGCCGTGCATTTCGGGCCGGACGGCCGGTTGACTCGGGTGAAGATCAAGTCACCGTCCTTCTCGAACTGGCGGGTGTTTCCGTTCACGGTACACGACTCGAACATGATGGACTACGCGATCAACGAGGCGAGCTTCGGCCTCACCATCTCCGGCTGCGCGCGGTAGGAGCGGACGATGGCGCTGTGGACCCTGATCGGACTGGCGAAGGGCAAGGCCACCACCCGTTGGCCGAAACAGGGCAGCAATGGCCAGGCTGGGTTGCTGGGCATGCCACGCTACCATCCGGAGCGATGCACCTCGGGCTGTAATGACTGTGCCGCCGTATGCCCCACCGAAGCAATCAAGGCGCGGTCGGGGGTGGGCGGTCTTGAGATCGACTATGGCCGTTGCATCGTTTGTCAGCTTTGCACCGAAGCTTGCCCGACCGCGGCAATGACCCCTTCGCCGGATTGGGCGTTCGGGGTGCGTCGGCGGGAAGACCTCGCTTGGGCCGAGGCAGTTGCCGAGGCGACCCGCGCAAGGGCGCCGGAGCGCTCCGGCTTTCGCCGTAGCCTGCATATCCGCCACGTGGACGCTGGGTCATGCAACGGTTGTGAGTCGGAATTACAGGCGCTGAACAATCCCTTCTACAACCTGCACCGGCTCGGCATTTTCTTTACGCCATCGCCTCGTTTCGCCGATTTGTTACTGGTCACGGGGCCGGTCACGCGAGCGATGGAAGGACCGCTGCGCACCACGTATGAGGCGATGGCTCAGCCGCGCTGGGTCGTGGCTGTCGGGACCTGTGCGGTTTCAGGCGGGGTGGCCGAAGGCGGATACGCCTGTTTGCACGGCCTGGACGGCATCCTTCCGGTCGATGTCTATCTTCCAGGGTGCCCACCCAATCCGGCGGCAATCATCGAGGCGTTGCTGATGTTTCTGGACCGCGCGCCGCAGCGCGTGAAAGGGGGACGCGTTGTCGAATGATCTCCTCGCCACCGCCGCTGTGTTGTGGATCATCGCCGCCGTCGTCGCGCTGATCGGGCGGCCACTCAAATTTGCGCGGGTTCTCCTTGGCCTGGGCTGTCTGTCAGGAATTCTGGCCGCGATTGCCATATTGCCTGGCGGAACGGCAGCAGCCCTTGTTCCGCTCCGCATGGCGAACGAGACGGCCGATTTCCAGATGCATCCGGAAGCGCTCTGGTTGATGGGGTTCGGGCTGCTACCGGCTATCCTGGCCTGCCTCGTGGCGTCGCCATCCCGGAACGGTCGGCCGGGCTGGGTGTTCGGTGCGGCGTGCAGCCTGATCGGCGCCCTGGGCGTATTCGGCCTCGACCATGGCGGCTTCCTCCTGTTGGCCTGGGAACTAATGAGCCTGGGCGGCGCGGTGATGATCCTCAGTGAACGCCTCACGCCCCGACCAGGGCTTCCTGTGCTGTTCATGTTGGGGATGTTGGAGGCAGGGACCATCGCCCTGCTGATCGCCATTCTGCTGCTGGCGTCGCCTGCACGGAGCCTGAACTTCGGGTCGTTCGCGCGCGTCGGTCCGACCCTTTCCGAACCTACACAAATCGCCATCGGCACTCTGCTGGTGATTGGGTTCGGCGCCAAACTGGGGTTGCTCCCATTCTACGAGTGGTTCCCCGGCGCCTACGGTTCGGGCAGCGGGGCCTCCGGCGCGCTGCTGTCGGGCGTGGTCCTCAATGCCGCGTTCTTCGGGCTCAGCCGCGGGCTGTTGAACTGGTTGCCCGCGGCATCTGGAGGCCTCGGCATTTTTGTCGTGGTGATCGGCGTTTTCAGCGCCATCCTGGCCGTACTCTACGCCTTCCAGCAGGAGGATTGGCGTTGTCTGCTGAGTTTCTCCTCGGCCGAGAACGCAGCCATTGCCGTCACGGCACTCGGCGCGGCCATTCTGTTCCGCGACGGTAAACTGCCCGATCTGGCCGGGCTCGCCTGGACCGTCGCCTTGCTACATCTTGCAGGCCACGCATTGGCCAAAGGAGCGCTGTTCCTGACCGCAGATGGCGTCTATGCCGCAACCGGTTCGTATTTGATCCTCCATTCTTTGCTGGCAAAGCGGACGTCTTGGGTCTTCGGCGTCGGTTCGCTGTTCGCGGCCATGAGCCTGGCCGCCATGCCGCCCCAGGCGGGGTTCGTCAGCGAGTGGTTCGTGTTTCAAACAGTGTTTCAAGGCTTTCACCTGCCGGATCTAGCAGGGCGGCTCGTGCTTGCTCTGGCTGGTGCGGGGCTTGCCCTGACCGCCGCTGTGGCGTTCGCGACGTTCATCAAGGTGTTTGGCATCGGCCTTCTGGGCGGCGGCAACCAGCAGGCGGGTCGCGTGGCTCCTGTCACCGTTGGGGCCGTTGGTCTGCTGGGCGGGTGTGTGCTGGCACTCGCAGTCGGAATGCCGGTTTGGCTGTCTGCGCTGGTGCAGGCTAGTGTCAGCCAATTCGGCGCGGATAGTCCCGCTCGCTTGCGGGACGGGCTGCTCTTGGTGCCGCTTACCGCGAAATTCGCTTTCATCTCTCCGAGCATGCTGGTGATCGTGATGCCGCTGCTCGCACTGATTCCGATCGGTCTGATCCTGGCCAGCAGGCGTTTCGAGGTTCGCCGGGCGCCCATCTGGTATGGCGGTCTGAGGCAAAATACCGCCCGAACCGCAACGACGGCTCTGACATTTTCGAACGCACTTCGTACATTTTACAGCTTCATCTACCGACCAACGACCGAGACGACCCGGGAGTCGGCAGGACGCGAATACTTTGTGACCCGTCTGTCGTTCAGCCACGACGTCGCGCCCGTGTTCGGACCCTACCTCTTTGCCCCCGCCGTTCGGCTGGTGGACGCCGCGGCAGATCGATTGCGGATGCTGCAATCAGGCCATTTGAATTTCTATCTCGGTCTTATTGGCGTGTTGCTGGTGATAATCCTGGCTTTGGCCCTGTTGTAGGAAATGCGCGAAAGGTTGCGCCAGCACGTGTGGACCTATACCGCGATCGCCATTGGCGGCACATTTGGGTGCTGGGCGCGCTATGCCATGACCAACCTGGTCCAGGCGATCTACGGGCGAAATTTCCCGTACGCCACGCTCAGCATCAACCTGTTGGGCTCGTTCCTTATGGGCTTTCTCTTCGTCGAGACCCTCGAGCGCCTGACAATTTCGCCCGCCTTGCGCACCGGGATCCTGACTGGCGTCCTCGGCGGTTACACGACTTTCTCGACCTTCGAAATGGAGACTTTGCTTCTGGTCGAGCAAGGCGAGCCTGGGCGCGCGGTACTCTACATCGTGTTGTCGGTCGGACTGGGCTTCTTATGCGCCTTCGGCGGCGCCTACATCGCGCGCAATCTCTAAGGAAGGTGGCCATGGACAACGAGGTGATGGTCGTTCGCATCTACCTGCGGGAAACTGAACATGGGATACGCAAGACCCTCATGCAGGAGGTCCTGAACATCCTGCATGACCAGCAGCGGGTGCAAGGCGTGATCGTGTTCCGCGGCATTGCAGGTTTCGGTGAAAGCGGTGAGGTCCATGCTGCTGACCTACTGCGGTTGAACGTAGACCTGCCATTGGTCATCGAATTCTTTGACAAGCCGAACGTCGCCCGGGCGGCGCTGGCACTGCTGGATGGTCTGGTGCCTCCTGGCCATATCCTGAGTTGGCGTGCCATCCAGCGCCAAGCAGCCGCGCCCGCCAAGCGAAAGGGACTATAATCTGCACTTTGACTGAGGGCCTCGCTAGTCTGCCACTACAGAGTGAGGAACAGAGTGACCCGGAACAGAAACGAATCAGGAAGCAGAATGCCCGCGCCCGCGGGGTGACCGATGAGGGAGCTACGTTTTCCAACCAAGGCCCGTCTGACGAGCGAACTGATCCCGGACATCCAGGTCAGCCACGGTAGCGCCGTTTGGATCCTGGCGGCCATGGGCTTCAGTGAGGGTGTGAAGCCTGCCACGTTCAATCACTACATAAAATCGCTGCGGAAGCTGGGTGTTCCATTTGCGTACCGCGAACATGGGGTCGGCTCTGAGCGACGGGTTAGCTATTCCTACGGCCACCTCATGGAACTCTGCCTTGTTCTCTCGCTCCGTGTGTATGGGACAATCCCGGACCGGGTGATTGCCGGAATCATCGAGCGTCGCCATGAGCTTTATGAACTATACCGGCGTGCCTACATTGAATATTCAACCGGCCTTGGAGCACCGGTCCGGGTGACGGCACAGGGTCGCGCCGAGTTTGAGTTGCATGGTGTTTACCTTGACATGCGAATCCGCTTTGGCGGCGGACGCGTCATCGAATTCCGACCGCCAAGGGTGATCTCACCATTCGAGGCATTGCGTGTGTACTCGAAGCTGGAGATTCCATTCCCGGCCCATCTGCCGTTTAATCTTTCCGAGGTTGCCGCGGCGCTCGTCGAGGCGGCGCTTACGAAAGCCGGGGGTGTTCCATGACAAAAACGCGGACCACGGCCGACTCGTTGCCGATTTGACAGGCTCGTAAATCAGGTCCGCAGATCGACCTTCCCGTGCAGCGCATATTCGAAAGCCGCGCCAACTCAGCTCAGGGTACTACCAGGTGGGCAGGCTCTGTGCGCACACCCTGAAGATTTTGGTATGCCGAGAAGCGCTTCTTCGATGTATCCCTCCGGGGAGGGTTGCCTAGCCCGACCGGCGGACACCCTAAGGCGGTCGTTAAGGTGTCGGTTAAGGTGTCGGTTAAGGAGTGGCGATTGATGGGGTGGTCGAGATCATCTGGACTTCCCCCCGAGGAGTGGAGGGTTTGCTAAAGAACCCGATACTTCCTGGAGGAAAGCATGGCAGAGAAGCGGACCCGGGCGGCGGTTCACAGCGGCATTCAAGAGCACAGGCCGTTAGGCGGCTGGCGGAGGGTGGGTGTGGACTGATCGGGGCCCTGACGCGTCCGATGGCCCTTTGGCTGGGGTGCCAAGTGCCGAGTTGCCTCTCTGTGGCGAGCCGTTCGCTCGCTGAACCCGGCCTTGGCCGCGGCGATGTGCTGGAGATGGTGCGGACGGAACTTCATGAACAACCTCTTTTGCTGGCTGGTGACGTGTCGTCCGGGCACTTCGGCTCTCATCGTGGTTGTTGAGAGACCGATATGGCCCGCACACGCCGCGGCCAGCAGACGGAGGCAGATGCCCACGTCGCCGGTCGGACTGACCTACGATCGAACTAGTACCCAGAATCGCTAGATCGCGAAACACGGTTTGAGGCGTTGTTGACGGACGACAGTCTTGGTCCAGACGAAGGGCCGAGCCTGTTCATTGTAGCTGGCGATGAAGCTGGTGATATGGGCGATCAACTCGGCAACGCTGCGGAACGATCCTCCCTTGAGCGAACTGCCCGACAGGATCGAGA
>DASYBP010000769.1:0-1621 GCA_036500715.1 Rhodopila sp. | reverse complement strand
CCGCGGCCCTGGCCACCCGCCGACCGAGACTATCCGGGTGATGGCGACGCTGCGCCGGTTCCTGCGCGAGGGCACGCCGTGGCGCAGCCTGACCGCCACGGCCGGCCAGAGGCCAGTGGCGCGACCCTGCGCCGCTGCCTGGCGCGTTGGGCCGAGACGGGCCTGCTGGCCCGCGTCCACGCCATGCTGGTCGGCATGCTGCGCGGCCACCCCGACCTGATCCTCGACACCTGTTCCGTGCGCGCCAAGCGCGGCGGCGAGCTCACCGGCCCAAACCCGACGGACCGGGCCAAGCGGGCACCAAGTACCACATCGCGGTGGACGGGGATGGCGTGCCGGTGGCCTGCACCGTGACCGCGGCCAACGTCAACGACACGCTCGTCTTCGAGCGCCTGTTCCTCTCCGCTTTCGCGGTCATGGCCCGGATCCGCACGGTGTTCGCCGACAAAGGCTATGACGCCGAGCATCACCGCAACCTCTGCCGCCGCTTTGGCGCCGAGCCGCACACCCACAAGCGCGGTCAACCGCGTGGATCAGGGCTCGGCAAGCGGCGCTGGCCGGTGGAGCGCAGCAATGCTTGGGTGCTCGAAAACCGGCGCCTCGCGCTGCGCTGCGACCGGCTCGGCTTCATCGTCCAGTCCCTGCTCCAGACCGCCTGCATATTCCTGGTTGCAGGCAGGCTCGCTCGGGAATTCTGAAAACCGCCTCTTATGATGAGAGTCCTAACTGTAGATACATATAAGGAATTTGGTGTAGAAGGGCATGGTTCGTCGTCGAAAGGGGGAGCCATGGGCGAGATTGTCTGCAAGCGCTGTCAAGGGACGGATTACGTCAAGAGAGGAACGGTTCGAAATCTGCAGCGCTACCAATGCAAGGCTTGCGGCTGCAATTTCACGAACACGCCGCCGCGCGGCAAGCCGCCGGGAATGAAGGCTCTGGCGCTGATGCTTTATGCCATGGGCAATATGAGCTTTTGCAGCATCGCTCGCCGTCTCGGGGTCAGCGATGTCGCGGTTCTCAAGTGGGTTCGCAACGAAGCCCGCCGGCTGCCCGAACCGGCCGTGACGGCTGAGACCGTCGTTATCACGCTCGATGAGATGGGGCATTTTCTCAAAAAAAGACTTGCAAGCTCTGGATTTGGCGCGCGTATGACCCTGTCGCTCGCCGCACCGTCGCCTGGGTGCTTGGTGGCCGTGATGATGCCACCTGTCAAAAGCTCCTCGATAAGGTCGGCCTCAAGGGCAAGACCTTCCTCGCCGACGACTGGGAAGGCTTTCACCGTCTCATCCCCGAAGACCAGCTCTTCACCGGCAAAGACCTGACCTTCTCCATCGAGCAGGACAACAGCAACATCCGCCATTTTCTCGCGCGCTTCCGCCGCCGTACCAAAGTCGTTTCCAAAGCCGTGGAGATGGTCGATCTGTCCCTGCGCATCGATCATCACTTTCACGACAATCCGCGCAACTTCGCTGCCCTCGCCGCCACCTTCCTATGTATCTTCAGTTAGGACTCTCGGTTTTGGTTCTGGCAATCGTCCGGATTGGTGCAGGCCTGCTGCCGACCCAGTTTCGTCTCCGGAGCTCCACACTGTTTGAGTCTGGCCAGTGGACCCTCTTGCGCG
>DASYBP010000768.1:0-2646 GCA_036500715.1 Rhodopila sp. | reverse complement strand
GAAGTGGCCAGCGGCACCGGCCATGGCGGCCGCCCTTCTGCTGACGCCAACCGCGATCTTGACGATCATGGAAGGTCAAAGCGGTTTTCTTGCCGCGGGCCTGCTGGTCGGTGGAATTCGCCGCGCGAAAGCGCGCCCGGTGCTTGGCGGCATCCTCCTCGGCCTGCTGACCTACAAACCGCAGTTGGGACCTCTGGTTCCGCTGGCACTGCTCGCGGCCGGCTGGTGGCGTTGCGCAGCGTCCGCCAGCTTGACAACCGTGGCGCTGGTGACACTCAGTTCGGCGGCGTTCGGATGGGCTATCTGGCCGGTCTGGATCGGGTCGCTGCCCGGCTACCAGGCCTGGTTCAGCGATCTGAAGAATACCCGGTTGATGCCAACAGTCAGTGTCAGCCTGGGCGTTCTTGGCGTACCGCCCATTGTGGCCGAACCGATCCAATGGTCCGCGGCGGCGGTTGCGGCAGCGACAACCTGGCGGTGCTTCCGCGACGGCTGCCCGACCCTCGCCATGGCAGCTCTGGTTGGTGCCACCTGTCTGGCAAACCCACATGCCTTTTTCTACGATCTACCCATGCTGGATGCCGCCGTCGTGCTGCTGGTAACACAGCGCCTGCGGGACGGCGTGAACCTTGCGCTCCCGGAACTGCTGCTGTTTTTGGCAGTGCTGCTGTTTCCATCGCTGATGGTGATTATCACCATGCCCCTCGGCCCGCTGATCCTTGGGCTCTTCGTCGCCAGGCTGACCGCCTTGCAATCACAACACAGGGCCAGGGCCGCTGTCACCTCCGGGTCCCTGGCCAGCTAGCCTTTTCGCCAATACCATTAGATAGCGACCAGCAGCGTCGCTTGTATCTCCTTCAGCGTCGCCTCGACCACCGTGCAAAGTTGGTCGGCAAGGGCCGGTGTCTCGGCCGCGTTGGATAGCACCGCCCGCTCAAAGCGGCGGCCGGCGTCAGCGAGGCGCTCGAAGCCAAACATCGCGGCGCTGCCCGCCAGGGCGTGCGCGGCGTGGGCAAGCTTGTCCGCATTGCGCGCAACAGCATCGGCTCCGCGCAGGTCGCGCAGCAGGGCCTCGCCGTTGTCTGTAATGATCTGCATGTAGACCGCGACCTTCGGCGGCGGGATGAAGGCGGCGGTACGATCAAACCCTCCCCGGTTCAGGATTGGAAGTTCCGGGTCAGTCGAGCTGATCGCCGGTTCGGCAGCATTCGCGCTGGGCAGAATGCCGGGGCGTTCCCTCGCCACCACCGCTTGCGCGACGGCGGCGAGCAATCGATCCATATCATACGGCTTGACCAGATGGCTGTTCATCCCGGCGTTCCGGCACGCCTCGACCTGATCGGTAAAGACCTGGGCGGTCAGCGCCACGATCGGCAGTTTCCCACGCTGACCAGCCATTGCGCGGATGCGACGCGTGGCCTCAAGTCCGTCCATGTGCGGCATGCGCACATCCATCAACACGACGTCAAACTCCGAACGCGCGACCGCCGCGACCGCATCGGCGCCATTTTCGACGCAGGTGACCTTATGCCCGGCGGCCTGCAGGAAGCTGCTGGCAATGTCGCGGTTGATCGACGAATCGTCGGCGACCAGGACATGCAGCGGCCGGACCGGCAACTGCGCTGGCTGGGCGTCGGCCCCGTCGATTGTCGATGCAAGGTCCGGGTCCGCCGTGGCCGACGTTCGCGAGGGCAGTTCAAGCCAGAAAACGCTCCCGCCGCCGGGATTGTCGTCGTGCCCCAGCCGGCCACCCATCAAGACCGCGAGCCGCGCCGACAGCGCGAGGCCAAGCCCGGCGCCCTCGACGATGCGGGTGGCCTCGGTGTCGAGCCGCTCGAAGTCCCTGAACAGGCGTTGACGCTGCTCCGCGGGGATTCCCGCACCGGTATCCACCACCTCGATGCGGAGCATGGAGCCCTCAGCGCCGGGTCGCAGGCGCACCCCAATGGTGCCGCGACTGGTAAATTTCGTCGCGTTGCCAAGCAGGTTCAGCAGCACCTGGCGCAGCCGCGTCGGGTCACCGACCAGGTCCCGCCTTGTGCCAGCCGCCACCTCGATACCCAGGTCCAGCCCCTTGGCCTCCGCCGAGGGACGCACCAGATCGAGACATGCCTCCGCCACCGCCTGGGCGTCAAACTCGACGCCTTGCAACTCAAGGTGCCCGGCCTCGATCTCCGACAGATCGAGCACGCAGGTTATCATCTCGAGCAGGTGCTTGCCGGCACCCTGCATCGCGTCCACCCGCGCGCGTTGCGTGGCGTTGAGAGCGCCTTCCATCTGCAGCAGCTGTGCGTAGCCGAGGATGCCATTCAATGGGGTGCGAAGCTCGTGGCTCATCCCTGCCAGGAAGCGTGACTTGGCACGATTTGCCTGATCCGCCCGATCCCTTGCGGCGGCGAGGTGGCGCGACAGCCGTGTCACCTCCTCCAATTGGGCGGCCAGCTTCTCACGCGCCGCCACGATGTCGGTAATGTCCTGATGCGCGCTGACCACGCGGTTCCACAAGCCATTCGGACCGGGAAAGGCCTCGGCACGCGCGCTGATCCAGCGCAGTTCCCCATCCGGGCGGTAAATGCGAAACTCGCTGGTGATACTGCCGCGGGCAGCGAGACTGTCGCGGGTTATCGCAGCGATGCGGGCCCGGTC
>DASYBP010000767.1:0-6866 GCA_036500715.1 Rhodopila sp. | reverse complement strand
CGATAACCCCTTCGATTCGCGTGTCTTTCGCCGCCTGCTGCAACGCTGAGAGGTGCGCCAGGGAGCCGACGCCGCCGGAGGCAATCACCGGTGTTGTCAGTCGCTTCGACAAAGCCACTGTCTGGTCCAGGTTGAGGCCGCTCAGCATGCCATCGCGGCCGATATCGGTATAGATGATCGCCGCTACGCCGGCGTCCTCGAACCGCAGCCCAAGGTCCCGCGCCAACAACGTGGAGGTCTCGGCCCAGCCTTCGGTGGCGACGAAGCCGTCGCGGGCGTCGAGGCCGACCGCGATACGGCCGGGGAATTGCTTGCACGCCCGCACCACCAGAGGCGGGTTCCTGGCGGCGGCGCTGCCCAGGATCACCCGATGGATGCCGGCGTCGAGCCAGGCGGCGATCGCGGGGAGGTCACGGATCCCGCCGCCAAGCTGGACCGGGATAGTAACATTGGCGAGGATCGCGCGTACCGCGGCGACGTTGACCGGCTGGCCGGCGAAGGCGCCGTTCAAATCCACGACGTGCAGCCAGGAAAATCCGGCCGCCTGCCACGCTTTCGCCTGAGCGCCCGGGTCATCGGCATACACGGTCGCCTGGTCCATCTCGCCGCGGCGCAGCCGGACGCACTGGCCGTCTTTCAGGTCGATCGCGGGGTAAAGGGTCAAGCCGGTCAAAGGATCAAAACGCTCACTGGCCGCTGGCCGGTTTCGGCGGCCGCAGCCGCTTGTAATAGAAGAACCCGGTGACCGACTTGCCACGCACTAGGGCATATTCGGGATGCGCGCCCCAGCGGGTATAGCCGTGCGACTCATACATCGCGATCGCCACGGTCTGGGTCTCGCGCACGTCCAGGTTCAGAATGTGGTAGCCCAATTCACGGGCGCGCTCTTCCACCGCGCGGGTCAACATACGGGCGAGGCCATGGCCGCGCGCATACGGGGCGATGTAGGAGTGCATGAGGCTCGCCGCAAATGCCTGCGCCTCGTTATTGCGCGGCGGGCGGACCAGGATGGCGGAGCCGACGATGTCGCCGTTCAGACGCGCGACGAATAATTCCCGCTCCGGCACCAGCAGCACGCCGCGGAAGTAGTTTTCCAGCGCGCGCCGGCCTGGTGGGTTGACCCAGCCGAAGCCGCCGCCGTCTATGATGGCGGCGTCTGTCGCCTCGCACAGCGCATGCAGATCGGTGTCGTTGAACCGCTTGAGGTGCTCGACGAGCAGTTCGGGTTCCTGGCTGAGTGCGATGTCTTCCATTGTCAGGGTGCCCAGCGCAGGAAGTTGGACAGCAGCCGGATTCCCACGTCCTGGCTCTTCTCCACATGGAATTGGGTGCCGGCACGGTTGCCCGCAACGACGATCGCCGGAACGGTGCCGCCGTAGTCCGTGGTGGCAATTGTCTCGCCCGGCGCACCGTGCGCCAACGCATAGCTGTGCACGAAATAGACGTGATCGCCGGGTTCCAGGCCGCCTAGCAGCGGATGCGATGGCGCGACGAGATCCAGGCTGTTCCAGCCCATTTGCGGCAGTCGCAGACCGGGAGCGGCCATTTCGGCGACGTCGCCCTTGATCCAGCCGAACCCAGCCGTCACCGTGTGCTCCAGCCCGCGCTCGGCCATCAGTTGCATGCCGACGCAAATGCCCAGAAACGGCGTGCCGCGCTGCGTTGCCGTCTCAATGGCCTGGGGCATCCCGCGAACCGCGGCGAGTCCCGCGGCGCAATCAGCGAATGCCCCCTGGCCCGGCAGCACGATGCGGTCGGCGGTTTTGACGGCCGCGGGGTCCGCGGTGACCACGACGGTTGCGCCAATGCCGGCTCGTTCCGCGGCCAAGGCCAGAGCGCGGGAGGCGGAAGCCAAATTGCCGCTGCCGTAGTCGACAACCGCAATGCGCATCAGCCAGGCTCCGGCCAGTAGCGGGCGGCTACGTCCGGCCTGCGCGCCAGCAGCCGCATGAGCGCCTCGTCGTGGTCGCGCGCGGCGAACACGTAGGTCAGCAGGTATCCGCGATGCTCCAGCGCCCAGCGCCGCAGGTCATGACCGGCAAAGCCCAGGATCAGCCCCAGCCCCGACGCCAGAATGATGTCCCCCGGCGCCGGCGCCGCCGTGGCGATCAGCACGCAGGCCGCCAGACTGATCGCGGCGGCAATCCAGGCCCGATGGGCGGCCAGCCAGACTGGGCCGAAGAACAGAGCTCCCCAGGCGAATCCCTCCGGCACAAGGACCGGTTCGGCATCGGGCTTCAGCAGCGCTGTATAGATGTTCAAAGCGCCCCCTTGGTGGAGGGGATCGCGTCGCCCGTCCGCGGATCGAACTCCACCGCTGCTCGCAGCGCCCGCGCGGTGGCCTTGAAGCAGGCTTCGGCGACATGGTGCGCGTTCCGGCCCGCCCGGGCGGTGATGTGCAGGGTCAGCATGGCGTTGAAGGCGAAGGCGCGAAAGAACTCCTCGAACAACTCGGTGTCCATCTCGCCGATCTTGGGACGCTCGAACCCGACGTTCCAGGCCAGGAAGGGGCGGCCGGAGATATCGATCGCGGCCTCCACCAGGGTTTCGTCCATCGGGATCAGCGCGCTGCCGAACCGGCGGATACCGCGCTTGTCACCCAGCGCGCGGGCAACCGCGGCACCGAGGACGATGCCGACGTCCTCGGTGGTGTGGTGAAAGTCGATGTGCAGGTCGCCGTCAGCCCGGAGCGCGAGGTCGACCAGGCTGTGCCGCGCCAGCGCTGTGAGCATGTGATCGAGGAAGCCGATACCGGTCGCAATCTCGGCGACGCCGGTGCCGTCGAGGTTCACGGTCAGGGCGATATCGGTTTCCTGGGTCTTGCGGTCGATCGTCGCAATTCTGGGCATGATGACCGTCCCACTACAGCGACTGGCGCCCGCGGTCCAGCAGATCTGCGACGTGGCACCGGCAGTGTGTCACGGCTGGCGAGCCCGCTGGGACTTCTCCTGGTATCGCCCATCCGAGGAGCGCGTCACACTTTGTTTGAAGCGGCCGATTCGCGCTTCGCCGCTATCGGACACTAGGCGACCTTACTGAAGGCCTGGGGTTGCAGCACAGCGTCCAACGCAGCAGCAGCGGCTGCGTCAGGCGCGAACTCGACCCGGAGGATATCGTCCTCCCGCGAACGAACCGTGAAGCTCAGCGGCGCCGCAACGCCTTGCAGGCTGAGCGAGCCTGCCGTCCCGACCGCGAGCAGTGGCGCGCCACGGACGCAGGCGCCGCCGGCGGACAAATCACTCACCCGCGCCGTTCGGATGCCATGGCCGGGGATGGTCAGACGGCATTGAAGATCGACGGGGTTGCGGGAGCCACCACGGCGATCGACCTCGGTTGTCGAGTGACGAACCACCCGGATAAGGGCCTGTCTCAGTTGTTCCATCGCGTCGATCAGAACGCCGGAAGTTTCGCGCACCTCGATGGCACGACGACCGGTTTCCAGAGCCTCGGACGACACATCGGCCACCCGTTCGGTCATCTCATGCGCCGCTGTCGCCGTCTGCGACACATTCCGCGCGATTTCGGCGGTTGCCGCGCCTTGCTGCTCCACCGCCGCGGCCGTCGAACCGGCGATCGCGCTGATCTCTTCGATTGTGCGCTCAATCTGCCCGACCGCCAGGACCGACGCGCCCGTCGCGGTGCGCACATCGGTGATCTGCCGTCCGATCTCCTGGGTCGACCGAGCGGTCTGGGCGGCCAGCGCCTTCACCTCGCTCGCCACCACGGCGAAGCCCTTACCGGCCTCACCGGCCCGGGCGGCCTCGATAGTTGCGTTGAGCGCGAGAAGATTGGTCTTGGCAGCAATCTCGCCGATCATATCGGCCACTGCGCCGATCCGCCCCACCTGCTCGCTCAGCGCCTCGATGGTCCGGCGCGCCTCGGCGCCGGCCGCAACGGCACGCGCGGTGACCGCGGTCGACTGGTCCACTTGGCTGCCGATCTCGCGGATCGAACCAGCAAGCTGTTCGGCGGCCCGTGCGACGGTGTCCACATTGGCGAGCGCCTGGGCCGCGGCCGCGGACGCGGTCTCCGCCGAGGCTCCCGTTCGGGCGGCCGATGCGTGCATCTCGTCGGCGGTCTGCGTCATCGAGGTGGTTTGGGCGCTGACCTGCCGCAGCGCGGCGTTTGTCTCGAGTTCGATCTTGTCAGCCATCTCGACCAGCGCCGCATGCTTCGCCTCGTCGGCGCGCTGGCGTTCCGCCATCTGATCAATTACGGACTGATTTGCCCTTGCCATGTGTTCCTTGAAGACCGCGACGGCCTGCGCCATGCCGCGGAACTCGTCGCGCCGATCGACGCCCGGCACCGCAACCGCCAGGTCCCCAGTTGCCAACCGCTCCATGGCCGCTTTCAGGCGTCCGAGGGAGCCCGCAATGTCGCGGTTGACCAACCAGCCTGCGAGCAACACCAGACACAAAATCGCCCCGCTGATCCCGGTGAGGCGCAGAATCGTCGCCCGAAATGCCGCCTCCAGATCATCGACATAGGCACCGGCCGCGAACACCATTTCCCAGGGTGCGAAGCGCTCGACGAAGGCCAGTTTAGGCTGACGCTCTGTCTGCCCTGGTTCGGGGAAGGTGTAGCGGATGGTCGCGTTGTCGGCATTGGCCAGCGCATCGCGGATGATGTCCGAGACCAGCCGGCCGTTCTCATCCCTGGCCGGCACCGGTTTGCCCTCCAGGGCCGGCGTGGTGCCGTGGAATACGACAATGTCGTCCTTGTTCTCGGCGAACAGGTAGCCGATCCCGTTATCGAACCGCATGGTGTGAACCGTTTCGCGCATCAGGCCGAACGCCTGCTCGCGGGTCAATTCACCGGCGGATACGCGCTTTTCCAATCCCTGGGCGATGCCGACCGCGCAGTCCACGACCGCGCGAAGCCTGTCGATCCGCTCCTCGATCATCTTCTCTCGCACCAAGGATCCGCCGACCGCGATCGACGCAACAAGGGTGAGGACCGACATGCCAATCAGCAAGCCGAGTTTGGTGCGTAATTTGAAACGGCTGAGAATATGCATGCAACGCCTGAAAACTGACACTTACCGGCAACCTGTCATGGTGAGGTTAACGTCCGGTTAAGACGACAGCGTGCTCCGAGGCTCAGGCGAGTGACCCGCTGTGATATAGGACAGCGCCAGCAGTTCATCCTGCTGGCGGCCGTCGGCGGCGGGTCGGCCAGTTCAAGGGATCTCAGAACCGACCGTGTGGCGCTTTGCAGGCCTTTGAGACCGGAAACCGGCGGCTCAGGGCAGAGGTTCACCAACGCGATTCAGGTGGAGGCGCGTTCTCCCTGCGACCGCCGCTTCGACATCATCGACTGCAGGACCAGCGTCGCGACGCCGCAAACGATGGCCGCGTCGGCGACGTTGAACACGTACCAGTGGAGATCTCCCCAGCCCGTGTTGATATGGGCATCGATGAAATCGATGACGTAGCCAAACCGGATCCGGTCAAACACGTTGCCGATCGCGCCACCTGCGATTCCGCCGATCGCCACCGCCATCGTCCGGCTCTCGGCCCGACGTAGCCAGAAGCCAAGCGCGACCACAACCGCCAACGCGACTGCCGCCAGGATGGCATGACCCCAGGAACCTAGGCCGTTCAGCAAGCCGAAGGTCACCCCGGAATTCGGCACATAAGTCAGATTCAGCACTGGCAGCAGCACAACCTGGCGTAGAGTCGGCAGGTCCAGCAGGTTCAGCACCCACCATTTGCTGACCTGATCGGCGATCAGCACGATCAGCCCGGCGACCAGGCCCAGGGGCAGGAAATGCGCGCGGGTCATGCGGCTGGCTTGCACACCAGGCCCGACTCGACCGCGTCCGCGCAGCGCAGACACAGGCTGGGGTGGCTGGCGTTCGAGCCCACCTCCGGCAGAACCCTCCAGCAACGGACGCATTTGTCGCCGGAGGCGGGCGTGACCCTCGACAGGGGTTCGTCCGTGTCCGGCACGATCCGTACGGAGGAGACGATCGCGATCTCGGCCCATGCAGCTTCATCCAGTAACGTTGCTTGCTCCGCGTTCAGCGGCAGTTCGACGGCAGCCTGCAGTGAGGAACCGATGGCGTTCGCCTTGCGCGCCTCTTCGATCGGCACCGTGATGCGGCGGCGGATATTCCGAATCGTCTCCCATTTTGTCGCCAATTCGTCATTGTGCCATGCACCGGGCAACCGCGGAAACAGTTCAAGATGCACGCTGCTGTCGTCGCCGAACCGCTCGCCATTGGTTTCCCCGGCGCGTGCGCACCAGGCTTCCTCGGCGGTAAAGCACAGCACCGGGGCGAGCCAGCAGCACAGACACCGGTGCAGGTGATCCAGCACCGTGCGTGCGGCGCGGCGGCGCAAATTGTCCGGCCGGTCGCAGTAGACGGCATCCTTGCGCACGTCGAAGTAGAACGCGGACAGATCGACCGAGCAGAAATTGTGCAGGTCCGGATAGACCCCGGTCCAGTCATACGATTCGACCGCGGCGCGGATTCTCTCATCAAACTCGGTCAGCCGGTGCAGCACCCAGCGCTCGAGTTCCGGCATCTCGGCCTCCGGCACCCGTTCGGTTTCGGTGAACCCTTCCAGGCTGCCAAGAACCCAGCGCAGCGTGTTGCGCAACCGGCGATACAGTTCGGCCTGCTGCTTGAGGATTTCAGGGCCCAGGCGCAGATCCTCGGTGGTGTCGGACATCATGACCCACAGACGCAGGATGTCGATGCCGAACTGTTTTGCGACGGCGTCCGGTGCTACGACATTGCCGAGTGACTTCGACATCTTGCGGCCTTGCTCGTCCACCACGAAGCCGTCGGTCATGACGGCTTTGAACGGTGCGCGGCCACGGGTTCCAACCGCCTCCAGCAGGGAGGACTGGAACCAGCC
>DASYBP010000766.1:0-9787 GCA_036500715.1 Rhodopila sp. | reverse complement strand
CGTCGTCATCTATTTCCGCAATCGCGGGTCGATCCAGGTTGAAGACGTCAACCTGATGAAGGGCTGATTGATGTTCTACCCGATCGCTGTGTTCGCGCCGCTGGCGGGCGCCCTGGTCTCCGGCTTGCTGGGGCGGGCCATCGGCGACAAAGCCGCCATGGGTGCCTCCGTCCTTGGCATGGTGATCGCGGCCATATGTGGACCACTCGCCTGCTTTCAGCTCACCGGCGGCGCCGATCCGGCCACCTTCGATCTGGGGACCTGGATCGAGGCCGGCCGCTTCCATGTCGCGTGGGCGCTGCGCTACGACACGCTGTCGGCGGTGATGGTGGCGATGGTGTCATTCGTCTCGATGCTGATCCACGTCTACTCGATCGGCTATTTGGGTCACGATCCCCGTCCGCGCTACCGCTTCTTCGGCTATCTGTCGCTGTTCAGTTTCGCCATGCTGATGCTGGTGACGGCCGACAACCTGGCGCAGCTATTCTTCGGCTGGGAGGGCGTCGGTTTGTGCTCCTATCTGCTGATCGGCTACTGGTATGACCGGCCGTCCGCCTGTGCCGCCGCGATCAAGGCGTTCATCGTCAACCGCATCGCCGACCTGCCGTTCGCGGTCGGACTGGCACTGATATTCTTCAAGTTTGGCTCACTCGAGTTTCCTGTCATCTTCCCGGCCGTCGCGCAGCACACCGCCGACACCTACGAGCTGTTCGGCACGACGTTTCCCGCGCTCGAGGTCATCGCCTTCCTGCTGTTCATCGGCGCGATGGGCAAGTCGGCTCAGCTTGGCTTGCACGTCTGGCTGCCCGACGCGATGGAGGGGCCGACGCCGGTCTCGGCGCTGATCCATGCCGCGACCATGGTTACCGCCGGCGTGTTCCTGATGGCGCGGATGTCGCCGCTGATGGAGTATGCGCCGGTCGCCCTGGCCTTCGTCACCTTCATCGGGGCCTCGACCGCGCTGTTCGCGGCGACCATCGGCTGCGTGCAGAACGACATCAAGCGGGTCATCGCCTATTCGACCTGCTCTCAGCTTGGCTACATGTTCGCCGCCGCCGGCGTCGGGGTCTATCAGGCGTCGATGTTTCACCTGATCACCCACGCCTTTTTCAAGGCACTGCTGTTCCTGTCCGCCGGGTCGGTCATCCACGCGATGTCAGACGAGCAGGACATGCGCAAGATGGGCGGGTTGGGAAGGCTCATTCCGGTCACCTGCACGGTGATGTGGATCGGCAATCTGGCTCTGGCCGGGATCCCACCGTTCGCCGGCTACTGGTCGAAGGATGCGATCATCGCGGCGACCTATGCCTCCGGCTCCGGCATCGGGCTCTACGCCTTCATCTGTACCGTTCTGGCAGCGTTCCTGACGGCGTTCTACTCCTGGCGCCTGCTGTTCTTGACCTTTCATGGCCAGTCGCGCGCTGACCATCATGTGCTGGAGCACGCCCATGAAAGCCCCTGGACGATGCTTGGCCCACTGTGCGTTCTGGCCATCGGCGCGGTGTTCGCGGGGTGGCTGTTGGACAACCAGTTCATCGGCGCCGGCTGGCAGCATTTCTGGAACGGCACGATCTACAACGGCGAGCATAATCACGTGATCGAGAACCTCGAGCACCTGCCGATCTGGGTCGACTATGCGCCGCTGGTCCTCGGACTGGCCGGAATCGCCCTGGCCTACGTGATGTACATCGCCAACCCGCTGCTGCCGGTTCGTCTGGCCGAGGCCTTTGCTCCGGTTTACCGGTTCGTGCTGAACAAATGGTATTTCGATGAACTCTACGACTTCATCTTCGTCCAGCCGGCGATCCGCCTTGCGCGGCTGTTCTGGCAGGTTGGCGACGTCACCATCATCGACGGCGTGCCGAACGGACTGGCTGAACTGACCACCGAGGGGTCGCGCGAGGTGGTGAAGATCCAGACCGGGTCGTTGGCGGTCTATGCGTTTGTCATGCTGATCGGCGTCGTCGTGCTGGTCGGCATCTTCATGCTGAGCCGGTGAGATCATGACTGCAGCAACGAATGCCGCCGGTTTCCCGATCCTGTCGCTGATCACCTGGCTGCCGCTGGTCGGCTGCCTGGTGATGATGATGGTCCGCGGCGACGAGGCGACGGTCGCGTCCAACGCGCGTTGGACCGCGCTGTGGACCAGCCTGCTGGTCTTCGTGCTGTCGTTGGTGCTGTGGGTGAGGTATGACCCCTCGGAAGCTGGCTTTCAGTTCAACGAGCAGGTCGCGTGGCTGCCGGAATACAAGGTCGGCTACAGCATGGGCGTCGACGGGATCTCGATCCTGTTCGTACTGCTATCCACGCTGCTGACGCCGATCTGCATCCTGTCCGCCTGGGAGGTGATTCAGACCCGGGTTCGTGAATTCATGATGAGTTTCCTGATCCTGGAAACCATGATGGTTGGCATGTTCGCCGCGACGGATTTCGTCGTATTCTACGTGTTCTTCGAGGGTGTGCTGGTCCCGATGTATCTGATCATCGGCGTCTGGGGCGGCCCACGACGAGTCTACTCTGCGATCAAATTCTTTCTGTTCACGCTGACCGGGTCCGTTCTGCTGCTCCTGGCACTGATCGCCATGTGGCTGCAGGCTGGCACCACCGATATCGCCGTGCTGCTGCACACGACGTTCCCGGCCGGGATGCAGAACTGGCTGTTCCTGGGGATGTTTGCCTCCTTCGCGGTGAAGTTGCCGATGTGGCCGGTGCACACCTGGCTGCCGGACGCGCACGTCGAGGCGCCCACCGCCGGCTCCGTCATACTGGCCGGCGTGCTGCTGAAGATGGGCGCGTACGGGTTCCTGCGGTTTTCGGTGCCGATGCTACCGGAAGCATCGGCGGTCTTTGCCCCCTTCATGTTCACCCTGTCGGTTGTGGCGGTGATCTATACGTCATTGGTCGCGCTGGCGCAGGAGGACATGAAGAAGCTGATTGCATATTCGTCGATCGCCCACATGGGCGTCGTGACGATCGGTATCTTCACCTTCAACGTCCAGGGCATCTCCGGCGCGCTGTTTCAGATGCTGTCGCATGGCATCGTGTCCGCCGCGCTCTTCCTGGTTGTCGGCGTCATCTATGACCGCATCCACACGCACGAGATCGCCCGCTTTGGCGGCCTTGGGGATCGGATGCCAAGCTACGCCCTGGTGTTCATGGTGTTCATGATGGCCACGAACGGGTTGCCTGGCACCTCGGGCTTCGTCGGTGAGTTCCTGGTCATGATCGGGGCGCTGCAGGTGAACTTCTGGCTGGCACTGCTGGGCGGCATGGGGATGATCCTGGGCGCGGCCTACATGGTGTATCTGTATCGCCGGATCATCTTCGGCCGGATCACCCGCGATGACCTGCGGCACATCCTCGACCTCAGTCCGCGGGAGTGGGCGGTGTTCGCGCCGCTGATCGTCCTGACCCTGTGGATGGGCATCTACCCGTCCAGCTTCAGCAACTATTTCGACGCCACGGTGGGGGCGATGGTGCAGCAGCATGCCGCCGCGTTGGGCGGAGCGTCCAAGCTTGCCGGAATCTTGCCCGCGGCCGGCGGAATCACGCCATGAACTGGACATTGGCCCTTCCCGAGATCGTCCTCTCCTGTATCGGCATGGCGATCCTGGTTTTCGGCGTGCTGCGCAAGCAGGACAGCACGCTGCTGTCCACCATGTTCACCATCGGCGGATTTCTGATCGCCGGCCTGCTGGTGCTGACGCGCACCAGCGGCTTCGGCTTCCACGGCCAGTTCGTCGCCGACCCGTTCAGCGCCTTCAACCAGATCCTCATTCTGTCCGGCGCCGCATTGTCGTCGATCCTCGCCCTGGACTGGAACCGCACCCAGGGCATCGCTCGGTTTGAATTCCCGGTCCTGATGCTGTTCTCTACGGTCGGCATGATGATTATGGCCGGCGCGTCGAACCTGATGACGCTGTACCTGGGGATGGAACTGATGTCGCTGGCGCTTTACGTGCTGGCGGCGTTCGCCCGCGACGATCTGCGCTCCTCGGAAGCCGGCCTGAAGTATTTCGTCCTCAGCGGCCTCGCCTCCGGTCTGCTGCTGTACGGCATCTCCCTGGTCTATGGTTTCTCCGGCACGATGGACCTGACCGCACTGCGCGAGTTGCTGGTACAGCCGGAAAACGCCTCGCCAGGTCTCGTGGTCGGGATCGTGTTCGTGATGGTCGGGCTGGCGTTC
Organism: Rhodopila sp.; assembly: GCA_036500715.1. Lineage (GTDB taxonomy): Bacteria > Pseudomonadota > Alphaproteobacteria > Acetobacterales > Acetobacteraceae > Rhodopila. The sequence goes on along the minus strand of DASYBP010000766.1, from coordinate 5,601 downwards.
AAGGTCTCGGCGGTGCCGTTCCACATGTGGACCCCGGACGTGTACGAGGGCTCGCCGACGCCGGTAACGGCGTTCTTCGCCACCGCCCCGAAGGTCGCGGCGATGTCGCTGCTGCTGCGGGTGATGGGGACGTCGTTCGCCTCCCTGGTCGGTGCCTGGCAGATCCTGGTGGTGATCGTATCGATCGCCTCGATGCTGCTGGGGGCGTTCGCGGCAATCGGCCAGACCAGTATCAAGCGGCTGATGGCGTATTCCTCGATCGGCCACATGGGCTACGCGCTGATCGGCCTGGCGGTCGGCACCTCCGACGGCGTCCGCGGCACGCTGGTCTACATGGTGATCTATGTCTTCATGACAGCGGGCACCTTAGGCTGCATCATGGCGATGCGGCGCAACGGTAGGGCAGTGGAGCAAATTGCCGATCTGGCGGGCCTGGGGTCCAACGATCCGGCGCTGGCCATGGCGATGGCGGTGTTCATGTTCAGCCTGGCCGGTATCCCGCTGATGTCCGGGTTCTTCGCCAAGCTGTATATTTTCCTGGCGTCGGTGCAGCAGGGGCTGTGGACGCTGGCGATCATCGGTGTGCTGACCAGCGTCGTGGGCGCCTTCTACTATATCCGCGTGATCAAGGTCATGTATTTCGATCCCCCAGCCCAACGATTCGACCCGCGGCCGCCGTCTTTGTCGTTCGTCGTGGCAGCGACCGGCCTGTTCACCGGCTTTTTCTTCCTGCTGCCGGCGCCGGTCGTTGCGGCTGCGCAAGCGGCGGCAAACGTGCTTTTCAGATAGGCCAGTCTTGATCGGGGGACGGCGCCGCGCCCTCCTACACCGGCGGGGACGAGGATTAGGTCGCTGAATGGACGCTGTTCCGAACGCCGCTGGCGAACTGGACGATCGGGACCTGGTGCTCAGGTTCGAGAGCATCGGCGATAACTGCGAACTGGGTCTGCTGCAGCGCCATGTGGGGGCGGAGCCGCTGGGTCTGTTGCGCTTTGCCGGCGCCCCGGTGCGCAACCTGGTGCGCGCGTTGAACGCACGTTTCGCCGGCATCGCCGACCCGGCCCGGATTCGCATCGAAGCTGAGAACGGCGAATATATGGTCAAGCTGGCCGCGTACAATTTCAGCCAGCATGCCGAGGTCAAGGTCGGTCAGATGCCTGCCGAGGCAGTGCACGAACGGCAGTGCCGGGCGGCTCGGTTTTTGGCGAACAAGCTGATCGACGATCTGACCAATGGGGACAAGATCCTGGTGTTCCGGCAGAACGAACCGCTGCTGGCTGGTGATCTTGTCGATCTGCGCATGGCCCTGGCGTCGTACGGGCCATACAGGCTGTTGTGGGTCCAGGAGGCGTGCCCTGGCCATCCGCCGGGTTCGGTCGATGTCGCAGACGAGCGGATGATGGTGGGCTACGTCCGGCGCCTTGCCTCACGGCAGGAGGTACCCCAACTGGACCGGGAGTCCTGGCTGGGGGTGCTGCGGCGGGCGCATGCGATCTCGCTTGATGCCGTCGATGGGCGGCTGGCGCCGGGGGCGGCGGTCCGTCCGCGAAGTACCGAACTTGCATTCGGCCGGGAGGGCGACGCCGGGCCTTGTCTTGGGGCGGGCTGGTCGGGGCCGGAGGCCGGTTTCACCTGGGCGGTGGGCGAGCGCAGCGTGGTGACGATCGAGGTTCCCGGTTCGGCTGATGAATACTGGCTAGAAATGGAACTGCGACCGTACATTGCGCCGCCGCTGCTGCCGCGGCAGCGACTGGATGTGGCGATCGAGGGGACGTGGGTCCACAGCTTCTCAGCATTGCCGCGGGGCGAAGTAGGATGCCCGGTTCCCGGCGCATTGGTCGCCGGCCGCAAGTCGATTGAGGTCGTCCTGGGCCATCCGCACGCCGCCAGTCCGATGCTGGTGGCGGGGGAAGGCGACGCACGCCGGCTGGGGGCGGCGTTCTACCGGCTGGCATTGGTGTGTGCGTGACACGATGACCGGCTGATCCACCTGAGCCGCAAGCTATTTGCGACAAGGGATAGTTGCCAAAGTGGCCGGAATCGGAACGGCGGGTTTCAGTTTCGTTCGGTCTGGCACTTATTCCCATTTTATCCACAAAGTTGATGCTGCTCTTTCGGACGCCAGGCCCCACCTTGCCTCCAAGGCCTCGCGCGTCCTAATGACGCGCCCCGTGGAGGATCAGTATGCAGCGCCGCGCCGAATTTCGCCCCTTCAGCTGGCTTAACGATCTCTGGAAGCGCGAGCAACTCGATCTGTCGCCGCCCTATCAGCGCAGAAGTGTTTGGCCAGAACGGTTTCGGAGCGACTTCATCACAACCGTGCTGCTTAGCTATCCTTGCCCGGCGATCTTCCTCTATGAGGAAATCCGAGCGGACGGTTCTTTTCTCTACAAGGTTGTCGACGGCAAGCAGCGGCTCACGACCCTATTTGACTTTGTCAGTGACAAGATCGCGATAAGCGAAGACTACCCTAACATGGCGCTGCGGGATCGCGCCTTCAGTTCGCTCGACGACACGATAAAGCGTAGTGTATGGCGTTATGCTTTCTCGGTCGAGTTCATCGAGCAGGAGAACGAGGCGATCATCAATGACATTTTCAACCGTATCAACAAGAACGTTGCGAAGCTAACCCCGCAGGAGTTGCGCCACGCGCGCTTCGCGGGCCTGTTCATCAACAAGGCCCAAGAGCTTACGGAGGAGATGGAAGCGCTCCTGCCGCCGGGGTTCCCCAACATCGCTCAGCAGTCCAGGCGACAGATGAAGGATATCGAAAACGTCGCAGTCATGCTGGTCTTCGCCGAAAGCGGCGAGAGGTCCTTGTCCCAGACCGACCTCGACAAGGTCTTTAGCGATCGGGATGAGGAATGGCCCGAGCAGGATGCAACGGTTTCCGCGTTCCGGGCGGCGGTTCGTTTTGTCGCGAAGGTTCTTCAGGAGTCCGTCGCGAACACGATTCAAACGAGTCGGCTGCGCAATCAGGCCGACTTCTACTCTTTGTACGCCGCCGTATTGGAACTCCAGAAGCAAGAGGCATGTCCGACGCCGGCGGACGCGGCAGCGCGCCTTTCCGCCTGGGTAATTGTCCTCCGCGAGGTGGAGCGCGGCGAGGCGTCGGCCGATCAAGCGTCCAGCGAGAGCCGCTATCTTGGTGCTGCCCGTGCTGCGTCCAATGACCCCGGGGCGCGTCGTACCCGCATCAACATCGTTAAGGCCATTCTGCTGGGAAGCTGATGTGAAGACACTCGAGCAGGCCTTCACAGAGCGACAAAGTACTTTCCGAGCCGTTGAATCAACCTCTAGGACCATCCTCGACGACTTCTGCAAGCGGCGAGGCTTTTTGCTCGCAGGGCGAGCCAAGACGATGGACTCGCTCCGCGACAAGCTTGAGACCGGAAGATATGCCGATCTCGAGAGTATCGACGACGCAATAGCATTCGCGGTCGTGATCGATACGATCGGACAAGAGAATGATGTTCGCAAGTTTCTCGAAAGATCCTTTCGGGTGATGTCAGTTAGGTCCGGCACTACGCTCCAAGACGAGCGCACATTCGATTTCGACTGTACACGTGTCTACTGCCGGCTCGAGGACAACCTTGGGCTCGGAACTGGCATAGACCAGATCACGGTCGAGATTCAGATCCGCACTATCTTACAACACGCGTGGTCTAAGATCACCCATCCTCAGGTCTATAAAGCTGATATGTTCGACGCGCGTGCCGGGCGACTCGCGGCAGAGCTAATGGCACAGCTTGAATCAATCGATCGGTGCTTCTCGCGTTTTCGTGCGAGCTCACGTTCGGTCAAGGTAGTCAACCGCCGCGACATGGTCGACGGCAGCAGTGTGACCGCCATGATCGATCAGCTTGTGAGGGACGGCGTCATCCCCGCCGAAATGCGTCCAAGCAATGGCCGGCGCCTCGGCGAGAACATCTATAGCGCCATTCGTCGCGACATGCGGCACCAATTCGCGAAGCACTTGGGAACGATCAAAGAGTTCATGGAAGCACAGAGAGGTAAGTTTCCGCGGTCCGTCTCTCTTTTCCAGCTTGCCATAGTCGCCTTGCACGACACCAAGGCACTTGATCATGGCAACGCGAACAAGCCGCGCCGCTATTATGTTACCGACGAGTTGATCTCGCTTTTTCCAAGCGCTGCCACAATCCCCAATCGGGTCAAGATCGAATGAATGAGCTCGGGCGAGCTGGTTAGGGCAAATATCAGGTCGAACCAACGATGATCGACAGTCGCGTACCGGGTCAGCAATCGGCCAGCTGTCCAATGTTGCACATATCCGCTTCCCACCCATGACCGCCCGAGGGGACGCTGAAGATTATGGTCGCTTCGAGAAATGATCTGTTCAGGCCGCTCGGCAACACAAGCGGTCAATTAGACCGATGATCCCTGCTTGCCGAAACGAGCCGATCTTAAATTCGCGAGCCGAGGATGATCGCTGGCGCAGCCCGCCCAAACCTCGGTGACGCGGTACTACGCAACCTCGCCCGTACTTCACGCGCCATCGACTTTGACAACGACAACCGGACGCGGAAAACATCTAAGTGTCCAGGGAAGGGAACCGCCATGTCCGAACCATCCGCCACATCAACGGGCGCAATAGGCTTCGTCGGGCTGGGCGTGATGGGCGAGCCGATGTGCGGCCACCTCGCGCGCCGGTCCGGCGTTCCCGTCATGGCCTGCGACCTGCGGCCCGAGCCTCTGGACCGGCTGGCGGCGCATGGCGTCAGGGCCGCCTCGGCGCAGCAGATCGCCGCCAACTGTGACGTCATTCTGCTGTCGCTGCCGGACGGCAAGGCGGTTGCCGCCGTTGTCGGTCAGTTGGAGCCGGTTCTGCGGGCCGGCCAATGTATTATCGATACCAGCACGTCCTCGGTCGAACTGACGCGGCAGATCGGCGCCAGGTTGACGGCGAAGGGCATCCTGTACGCCGACGCGCCGGTCGCCCGAACGCGGGAAGCCGCTTCCCGCGGCGAACTCAGCATCATGGTCGGCGCCGCTGCGGACACCTTTGCCCGCATCCGGCCGATCCTGGAAACGATGGGCACCGACGTTACGCACTGTGGTCCGGTCGGATGCGGCCAGGTGGTGAAGATCCTGAACAATATGCTGGTGTTCCAGCACTGCGGCGCGCTGGCCGAGGCAATCGCCGTCGGGCGCCGCAATGGGGTTCCGCCGGAGGTGTTGCTGCCGACGATGGCGATGGGTTCCGGCGACAGTTTCGTGCTGCGGAACCATGGACTGAAGACGATGATGCCGCGGGATTTTCCCGAACGCGCGTTTTCAACCCGATATGCCATCAAGGATCTGTCGTACGCGCTGGAGATGGCGGAGGCGTCGGGTCTGGACATGGCAGCAGCGAAACTGACCATGGCACGTCTGAAACAGGCCGAGGCGGCCGGATATGGCGAGCAGTATCACCCCGTCGTACTCAACGTGATCGACCCACAGTGACGGCGTTCACACGGCTTGACGGTCGGCACGTCAAAGCTGACTCTCCGTCTGCATCTTTGTCAGGGAACGCAATTTCATGAACATTGAGACCACACCGGCATCGATCGCCGGCGTTTCGACGACCGAATGGCAGAT
>DASYBP010000765.1:0-2883 GCA_036500715.1 Rhodopila sp. | reverse complement strand
GATGCAGTTCTGGGTGAAGTCCCGCCGCGACTATGCCGGCGCGATGGAAGCCTTCGTCGCCTTGTGCGCGCGTGGGGGTTCCGCCCCATTCCAGGACTTGGTCCGCTCCGCCGGCCTGGTGTCCCCGTTTGCCGACGGCGCCCTGGCCGACGTGGTGAAGGAGGCCGAGGCAGTTCTGGGATTTTAGCCGCAACTCTGTATGGTCCGCCGCATCCGACGCCCCCTTTGGCACCCCTCGCACCTGACATCCAAGGACCTTGACAAATGCGCCCTTCCGGCCGCACCCAGAACGAACTTCGGAAAATCTCCATCACCACCGGGTTTTCCCGCCACGCTGAAGGGTCGGCCCTGATCCACATAGGCAACACCGAGGTCCTGTGTGCCGCCAGCGTGGAAACAAGGGTCCCGCCATTCCTTCGCAACACCGGCCTCGGCTGGGTGACCGCCGAGTACGGCATGCTTCCCAGAGCCACTCATACGAGAGGCGACCGCGAAGCCGCCCGCGGCAAGCAATCCGGCCGCACCCAGGAAATCCAGCGTCTGATCGGCCGTTCCTTGCGCGCCGTGGTGGACCGTGCGGCGATGGGCGAGATGTGCATCACGCTGGACTGCGACGTGCTGAACGCCGACGGCGGAACGCGTTGTGCGGCGATCACCGGCGCCTGGGTCGCGCTGTCGCTGGCCTTTCGTCGCCTTATTAAGATGAATGTGCTGAAGACCAGTCCGCTGACCGGCCAGGTCGCCGCCGTTTCCTGCGGTATCATCGCCGGCACGCCGGTGCTGGACCTCGACTACGACGAGGACTCGAACGCCGAAGCCGACGCCAACTTTGTGCTGACCGACGGCGGCGGCATCGTCGAAATCCAGGCGACCGCCGAAAAATCCGCCTTCAACGAGTCCCAGTTCCACGAACTCCTCGGCCTCGCCCGCAACGGCACCGGCGCGCTGTTCACCATGCAACGCCAGGCAGTCGGCGATTGATGCCGCGCAAGATCGTATCCGGTCAGAAACTCGTACTGGCCAGCCACAACCGGGGCAAGCTGCGTGAAATAGAGGCCCTGGCGCGCCCGCTTGGCATCGAGGTCATCTCCGCCGCCGCCCTGGGTTTGCCCCAACCCGAGGAAGACGCCCCCGATTTCGCCGGAAACGCTCGTATCAAGGCCGTCGCGGCGGCGGCCGCAAGCGGCCTGCCAGCATTGTCCGACGATTCCGGTTTCTGCGTCGCCGCACTGAGCGGTGACCCAGGCGTGCATTCCGCCCGCTGGGCAGGCCCGGGAAGAGATTTTGCGCGCGCCATGGCGACGGTGCACGAACGCCTTGGCGACGATCCCGACCGCCGGGCATGGTTCATCGCGGCGCTATGCCTCGCCTGGCCCGACGGCCTCACGCAAACGTTCCTTGGCCGCATCGATGGCTCTGTTGTCTGGCCGCCGCGTGGCGATAAGGGGTTCGGCTACGATCCGATGTTCGTCCCAGCCGGTTCGCGGCAGACCTTTGGCGAGATGGCTCCGGACGACAAGCACGCCGTCAGCCATCGTGCACGCGCCTTCGCCCAGGTGCTGGTGTCCTGCTTCGGTTGATGTAACTTCAAAAGGATACCTCAGGGAGGCCGAACATGCTCATCCGCCGTGTGGCCCTGACTGCCGCGCTGATGTTTCCAGGCGCGCTCGCCCAGGCGCAGTTGCCCGAGGTCGTCAAGATCGGCATCCTCAATGACATGAGCGGCCCGTTTGCTGACCAGTCCGGCAAGGGCTCGGTTGTCGCGGCGCAGATGGCGGCTGAGGATTTCGCCGATCAAGGCGGCGGCTTCCGCGTGGAGATTGTTTCGGCTGATCACCAGAACAAGCCGGATATCGGCGCTCAGATCGTTCGTGCCTGGGTCGATCGGGACGGCGTGGACGCGGTCGCCGACGCGGTGAATTCTGGGGTAGGGCTCGCGGTGAATACCGTGATGGCGGAGAAGCACCGCACGTTCGTCGCCACCAACGTCGGCACCTCTGACCTCACCGGAAAGTTCTGCCAGCCGACAACCGTGCAATGGACGATGGATACCTACGCCCTGGGCAACACAATGGCGCGGGCAATGATGGCGCAGCACGCCGGCACCTGGTACTATGTCAGTTTCGACTATGCGCTCGGTGCGGCTCTGGAACGTGATTCCGGCGCGGTACTCACCGGCCTCGGCGGCAAGGTCCTCGGTTCGGTCAAACATCCGATCGGTACCACCGATTTTTCATCGTACCTGCTTCAGGCGCGGGCGTCCGGCGCCAAGGTCATTGCGCTGGCAGATACCGGCACCGATCTCATCAACGCCGTGAAACAGGCGGCGGAGTTTGGCATCACCCAGAAGCAGACCCTTGCCGGTCTGTTCACCCAGATCGTCGATGTCGATTCGATTGGGCTGCCGGCGGCGCAGGGTCTGACGGTGACCGAGGCGTTTTACTGGGACCTCAATGACAGCACGCGCGCTTTTAGCCACCGGTTCGGCCAGCGGTTCAACGGCCGTATGCCGACGGCCAATCAGGCCGGCGTTTACTCCTCCGTGCTGGCGTATCTGGGCGCGGTAAAGGCTGCCAGTACGATCACCGGCGAGGACGTCATCGCGCAGATGCGCAAGCAACCGATCGAGGACAAGCTGTTCGGCACGGTCACGGTACGCCAGGATGGCCGGGCGGTGCACGACATGTACACGTTTCGGGTAAAAACGCCCGCCGAATCGAAGGGACGCTGGGACGACTACACGCTACTGGCGCGCATCCCGGGCGATGCGGCATTCCGCCCGCTCAGCGAGGGCGGCTGCAGACTGGTCATGCAATAGGAACTGATGATGCCCGATCCGATCACCAATGAAAACTGGCCCAGTGCACTATACGATTCGCTGCG
>DASYBP010000764.1:0-3600 GCA_036500715.1 Rhodopila sp. | reverse complement strand
GTGTCCGCCGCCTTCCACGCTGCCTCCGAGGCCAACAGCTTGGCAATGTTCGCGTCCGCCCCGCATTCGAGACCACTGTCGAACAGCGCCGCTGCCCGGCGGCACACCATGTCCGCTGCTTCCAACTCTGCCCAGGCCCGAGCGATGGGGAATTGGACGGCTTGATTCCGCCCGATCGGGGCACCGAACACCACCCGATCCTTGGCATACTGAGTGGCTTTCTTCACGAACCAGCGGCCATCGCCCACGGCCTCGCTGGCAACCAGGACGCGTTCCGCGTTCATCCCATCCAGGATGTAGCGAAATCCTTTACCTTCTTCGCCGATCAGGCTGTCGGCCGGAATACGGAAATTGTCGAAAAACACCTCGGTCGTATTATGATTGATCATCGCCTTGATCGGTCGCACCTGCAGACCCGTCCCGGTATTCTTCGCCGTCAAGTCGATCAGGAACACCGAAAGCCCGTCGCTGCGCTTCTTCACCTGATCAATCGGGCTCGTGCGCGCGAGCAGGAGCATCATGTCGGAGTGCATCGCCCGCGACGTCCAGACCTTTTGCCCGGTGACCAGATAGGAATCGCCATCCCGCACCGCCCGCGTCTTCAACTGCGTGGTATCGGATCCGGTCGTCGGTTCGGTTACCCCGAACGCCTGCAGCCGAACCCGCCCGGACGCGATGGCCGGCAGGTAGCGCCGTTTCTGCGCCTCGCTGCCGTGCCGCAGCAGCGTGCCCATGATGTACATCTGCGCATGCCCCTGACTGGCGACGCATCCCGAGGCGTTGATCTCCTCCAGGACAACCGCGGCCGCCCGCAGCGGCAAACCAGATCCGCCATATTCCTCTGGAATCAGGGCGGCCAGAAAGCCGGCTTCGGTCAGTTCGTTGACGAACGCCGTCGGATAGGCCTGCTCGTCCTCCAGAGCGCTCCAGTAGCTGCCGGGATACTGCGCGCAGATCTTGCGGACCGACTCGCGCAATTCAGGGAAATCCTCGCCCACGGCGACAAAGGTTTCCTCGGACATGGCCCCTCTCCATGCATTTCGTCACGCCCACCACGCTGCCCAACGATGGCTCCCGGGTCAAACCCCTGCTAACTGGCATCGCATATGAGAATCCTCTTTGTGACGTCGAACCGGCTGGGTGACGCGGTCCTGTCCACCGGGCTGCTCGACCACCTGATCCGGACCCACCCAGATGCGCGCATCACCGTGGTCTGCGGCCCGGTTGCCGAGGGGCTGTTCGCCCGCATGCCGAACCGCGACCGTACCATCGTCCTGAGCAAGCAGAAATGGGGCCTCCACTGGCTGCCATTGTGGGGCGCGACAGTGACCCGTCTGTGGGACCTCGTCGTCGACATCCGTGGATCGGCGCTGTCCTGGCTTGTGCTGACGCGCGCGAGGGCGGTATTCGGAGGCCGCGTCGACGGCCCAAAAATCAATCAGATCGGCGCCCTCCTGGGCCTGTCAGCGCCCCTGCCAGTTGTCTGGACCACAGAATCGGACCGAACCCGCGCGGGCAATCTTCTCCACACCGAAAGACCAATCATCGCGCTGGCGCCGACCGCCAACTGGCAGCCCAAAATTTGGCCAGCCGACCGCTTTGCCGAAGCCTTTCGGCACCTGGCAGCCGCCCACATTCCCGGCGCGATCCCGGCCATTCTCGGCGGCCCAGGCTCCGCCGAACGCGCCTTGGCTGCACCCCTGCAGGCCGTATTGCCCGACGCACGCGATCTGGTGGGCGTCGTGTCCCTTCCCGAGGCGGCTTCCGTCCTGCAAAGGGCGGCCTTGTTCATCGGCAACGATTCCGGGCTGATGCATCTTGCGGCCGCCGCTGGCGCCCCAACGATCGGTTTGTTCGGCCCGACCGACGCCGGCATCTACGGCCCCGCTGGCCCGCGCGCCGCCGCGGTGGTCGGGTCGTCGATGGAGGCGATCACGGTCCGGCAGGTGGTCGACGCCAGCACGCGGCTACTCGTTGAAACCCAATCCGGCCCGGCGCCGAGCAGGGGCGAACCACTATCCGAAGCATTGATTATCACGCCCCCGACCGCATGTTAGGCCGGCGAATGGCAACGGAGCCGCACAGTTCATGTTCAAGGACTTCTCGATCCCCACCACCGATCGCTTTTTCGAAGATTACACCGTAGGTGCCACCTACCTGTGCGGTTCGTTCACCGTTACCGAGGACGAGATCATCGCGTTCGCCACCCACTACGACCCGCAGCCTATGCACGTTGACCGTCGGTTGGCCGCCGAGGGTCCGTTCGGGGAAGTCATCGCCAGCGGCTGGCATACCGTCGTCCGCACTATGCGCCTGCTGGTCGAGAACTTCCTGCCGCACAACGGCCTGGCCGCACCCGGCATCGATGAACTCCGATGGCCGCGCCCGGTCCGTCCCGGCGACACCTTGACGCTGCACGCCACGATCCAACAGGCGCGGCGGTCGCGCTCCAAGCCGGACCGAGGCCTGATCCACGCGCTTCTCGAGGTTGTCAATCAGAACGGCGAAGTGGTCATGAGCATGAAGCCGATGAACCTCGTTCGGATCCGCGATCCGGCGGCCGCCCTACCTCAGGAATGATGCAGCGCCGTCGCGTCGATCACCTGCAGACTGACCAGATTGGACACATACCGCCCGCCGGCAATATCCCCGGGAACGATCAGGCGCAACGCGCCGTCGCTTCCGTTCGGTCCCAATTGTCCCCCGGTATCGGAATACGCGACCAGATCCTTCTGATTGCCGAACATCGGGTCGATTTCGCCCAGTGAGATCATCGCCCGGTAACCGTCGCTGCCCGTCGCGACCACGGCAAGTCTCAGCACATCATTCTTGATCGTCGGGTCCGTCAGCAATCCGGCATCCTGGATCAGGGTCCACAATGGCACACCTGTATAGGTGTCCGTGACCGGCGAAGACCCCGCGAGGTAGGTCGTCTTCTCTGTGGCGGACTGGTTCAGCGCCGACAAGGTTTCAGGCGTAACGATCGTCGGATCGGCGACGGCACCCGACAACGCCAATTGGGGCGAAATGCCGCCGGTGCCGCCCGGACCTGGCTCCGGCAGGCTGGCCACCTTCAGACTGACGAGATCCGAAACGTACCGCCCGCCCGCAACGTCGCCTGGCACGACCATTCGCGCCAGCCCGTCGCTCGCGTTGGGACCCAACTGGCCGGCAGTGTCGGCATAGGCGACCAGGACCGGCTGGTTGCCGAACGACGGGTCGACTTCGCCCAACGAGAATACCGCCTGATATCCGTCAGATCCGGTCGCGATCACATACTTGCTCAGGATGTCGTTCTTCGCCGTGGTCGTCGTCACCCCGCCGGCGTCAGCCAGCAGATTCCACAAGGTCGTTCCCGTATAGGTATCGCTGACCGGGACGCCGGCCGCCGTATAGGTCACGCTCTCGGTGGTAACCGGCAACGTTGTCGGAAGATTATAAAAGCCCGGATCGCCTATCTGGCCAGCTATAAGGACCGGCGAAAATGAATAGCCGAAGCCGTCAAGGATCCCGCCAAGGCCATTTTCGACGTTGTACAGATAGGGCAGAATTTCCTGATTTATAGCAAAGTGCTTCATCATCCTGCCCCGAATCGGCCCC
>DASYBP010000763.1:0-3051 GCA_036500715.1 Rhodopila sp. | reverse complement strand
CGGGCTCAAGACCTACAGCGAGCTGTACGTGCCGTTCTACATCTTCGACAGCTCCAATGCGAAGAACGCCGGCACGCCTGCCGACTATGACCGCGGCTACGGCGATCAGCATGTCGCGGGCTATGAGAAGCTGTGGAAGCTGAAGTGAGCTTGGCACAACCGCGACACGACGCGCCGGGAAGACCGCCGGCGCTGTCGCTGCGGCATCTGTCCAAGCGCTTCGGCGGCGAGCAGGCTCTCGATGACGTCTCGCTCGATCTGCTGCCGGGTGAGGTTCTGGGCCTGCTGGGCCAGAATGGGTCCGGAAAAACGACTCTCATCAAGGTCCTGGCGGGATTTCATGCGCCTGAGCCGGGAGCGGAGCTGGAGATCCACGGCCAGGCAGTAAAGCTGCCGGTGCCGCCGGGCACGACCGAGCGAGAGGGGCTGGCGTTCGTCCACCAGCATCTGGGCCTGGTGCCGTCGCTGACGGTGCTGGAAAACCTGCGCATGAACACGATTGCCACCCACACGCGGTGGTGGGTGAACTGGCGCGAGGAGAGCAGGCGTGCCCGCGACACCTTCGAGCGGTTTGGTCTTGCGATCGACCCAGAGGCCCGCATCGCCGATCTGGCGCAGGTCGAGCGGGCGCTGGTGGCCATCGTTCGGGCGTTCGAGGCGGTGCAGTCGCCAGGCCGGGCGCACGCCGGCATACTGGTGCTGGACGAACCGACGCCCTTCCTGCCCACCGCCGGGGTGGAGCAACTTTTTTCGCTGGTACGCGCCCTGGTGCGTGACGGCGCGTCAGTGATATTCGTCTCGCACGATGTCGATGAGGTCATGCAGATCACCGACCGTGCCACCGTCCTGCGCGACGGGCGCCTTGCCGGCACGCTGGTCACTGCCCAGGCAACGCACGAGGACTTCATCGAACTGATCGTCGGACGCAAGATCGAGCTGTTTCATGCCCAGCCGCACGATCTCTCCAGCGCACCGATCGCCGCCTCCGTGCGCGGTGCCAGCGGTGGCGCGCTTTCGGATGTGTCGCTCGACATCCGGCACGGCGAAATCCTCGGCTTTGCCGGGCTCATCGGTTCGGGTTTCGACGAGCTTCCTTACCTGCTCTACGGCGCGCAGACCGCAAGGTCAGGAAGGTTGCTGCTGCCCGGCAAGGGGGAGCGGTCGCTGCGCGAAATGTCGCCGACTGCGGCGATCGCGGACGGCATCACCCTGTTGCCGTCGGATCGCCTGGGGGCCGCCGGCATCGGAGCGCTGTCGGTGGCCGACAATGTCTCGCTGCCGGTGCTGCACCTGTTTCGCTCGCTGCTGCTCGACTGGGGAGCGATCTTCGACCGCGCTGTCGCGCTGGGTGCCGGCTACGAGGTGCGTCCGAATCAGCCGGCCATGAGGCTGGCGTCATTGTCCGGCGGCAACCAGCAGAAAGTCCTGTTGGCTAAATGGATGCAGACCCAACCGCGGCTGTTGATGCTGGATGAGCCGACGCAAGGGGTGGATGTCGGCGCGCGCCAGCATCTGTTCGCCGCCCTGGCCAAGGCCACTGCCGGCGGCGTGGCTGTCGTGGTCGCCAGTACCGATTACGAGCAACTCGCCCAGATCTGCGATCGCGTGCTGATCTTTGCGCGCGGCGCGGTGGTGGCGGAACTGACCGGCAGCGCGATCAGCAAAGCCGCTATCGCCGAGCTGTGCCTGCGCAGCGCCGGATCGCATGACGTTTTAAAGCCACAAGGTTTCGCCACGACATGAAGCAGCCGCGGTCCACGCCGACCCGTCGATTCAGCTGGGTTCGACTGGCTGAGGCGTACGCCTTGCCCGCCGCGTTGGTTCTGCTGGGCGGGGTGTTCGGCGTCATCAGACCGGAGGCGTTCCTGTCCTGGAACAACATCTCCACGATGCTTGGATCGCAGGCCGTGCTAGTCGTGCTGACGATGTCGCTGATCATCCCGCTGACCGCGGGGGATTTCGACCTTTCGGTTGCCAGTATGCTGACCCTTTCGGCGATGATCCTGGCGGTGCTGAACGCGCAGATGGGGGTCAGCCTGTACGTCGCGATGGCTGTCTCGTTGGTCGTCGGCGCACTGACAGGCGTCATCAACGCCTGGTTCATTCTGTATTTTCGTATCCCTTCGTTGATTGTCACGCTGGGCACGGGCACGTTCATAAACGGCATCGTGCTGTGGATGAGCGGGTCGATGACGATCAGCGGGCTCGATGACGGGTTGACCGACTGGGTGGTGGTGCGCCGCATCTTCGGCATTCCACTGGCGTTTTATTACGCCCTGGCCCTGGTCGCGGCCATCTGGTACTTCTTCGACTACACGACGCCTGGGCGGCGCCTGCTGTTTGTCGGCCGCGGGCGGGAGGTGGCGCGGCTGTCGGGCATCCGTGTGACGCGGGTACGGCTGCTCTGCCTGGTTGCCTCGGGGATGCTGAGCGCGGCGGCGGGCATCATGTACGCCGGCACGATTGGCGCTGCCGACCCGCTATCGGGCTTGACCTTTCTGCTGCCGGGGTTCGCGGCGGCGTTCCTGGGCGCCACCAGCATCTCGCCGGGCCGGTTCAACGCCTGGGGATCGTTGGTGGCGGTCTATTTTCTGGTCATCGGCATCACCGGTCTGACGATTCTGGGTATCCAGACGTTTGTTCAGAATCTGTTCTATGGCGGCGGACTTGTGCTCGCCGTGGCACTGTCACAGCTGGTTCGCCGGCGGGAGGAGCAGGAGTTCACCTAGTACCCACTATCACTGAAGCGCGGGTCATGATTCGTAAGGGGGATGAAAGCGATTCCCCAAGCGACGACGATCGTCCTGACGACCGAGGAACGGCACAGGCTTGAGGCGTTGTCCGGGTCCCGCAAGAGCGAGTGTCGTCTGCATGAGCGGGCGCGGATCGTGCTGTTGGCCGCGGCTGGCATCACGCGCGATCGGTCGCGAACTCGGCTGCACGCCCGGCACTGTTTCGAAATGGCGGGTGCGCTTTGCCCGCAATCGGATGGGCGGGCTGAGTGAGACTGGCGAGCGTGGCGCTGAACCAAGGTATGGTCCCGAGCACGGC
>DASYBP010000762.1:0-2910 GCA_036500715.1 Rhodopila sp. | reverse complement strand
ACGTGACCCGCGTGGAGGCCACGGAGGCCGGCGTTGAAAGTTGGACCAACCACGTCAAATCGCTGGGCGCCGGCCTGCTGTCCAACGAGGTCGACTCCTGGATGACCGGCGTCAACCGCAATGTCGAGGGCAAACAGGTTCGCATCATCAACCGCTACAGCGGCAGCGCCCCCGCCTATCGTGCAAAGTGTGACGAAGTGACGGCGACAGGGTACGCGGAGTTGGCGCTCGACTGAGGGCGCCGCTCTACAGCGTCCGCAGGAACCCGACCATCGCCGCGCTCACCGCCTCCGGCCGCTCCTGCTGCGTCCAGTGCCCGCAGCCCGGCAGCTTGATTGTTTCGCGCAGCGCCGGGACGACCTGCGGCAGATTGCCCACCATCTCGGCCGCTCCTGGAAACGCCAGCACCAAGTCCCGCTCGCCGACCACGTACAAGGCAGGAACGGTCACCTTTGCCCCCGCGAACGGCGCCAGGATTTCCCAATTCCGGTCGATGTTGCGATACCAGTTCAATCCGCCACGAAACCCGGTGCGGGTGAATTCCCTGGCGTAAAAATCGATATCCGCCTCGGTCAGCCACCCCGGCAACGGCGCCCGGGCGGCATCCTCGCTGCGCGCCCGCATTCCGCCCTCCAGTGGCACCATGGCGAAGCCAGCTGGCGAAACCGCGGCCTCGCCCGACACCCGCAGCATGGTTCCGCGCACCGACACCCGCACATTGGCTTCCAGATCTGACTCCGCAACGCCGGGCTGCTGGAAATACAGCTGATAGAACACCGAGTCATCCGTTCGGGGCATCACTGTCGTCGGCCGCACCTTCCCGCGCGGCCGGTACGGCACGCTCAGCCCGATCACCGCGCGAAATCGGTCCGGTCGCATCAGCGCTGCATGCCACGCGACCGGTGCGCCCCAGTCATGGCCGGCAATGACCGCGGTATCCGTATCTAGAGCATCGAGTACTCCCACCATGTCGCCAACGAGGTGCAGCAGGGTGTACTGGTCGATCGCTTCCGGCGCGTCGGTCTGCCCGTAACCGCGCATGTCGGGCGCAATTACGCGAAATCCCGCGGCCGCCAAGGCGTCGAACTGATGCCGCCACGAATACCAGGATTCCGGAAACCCGTGGCACAACAGGATCAACGGCCCGGTACCCTTCTCGGCCAGGTGCATGCGGATACCGTTGGTTTCGATGAAGCGGTGACCGATCTCAGTCATTGGAGCCTCCCTTGCGCCATCCAGCATAGGCTAGAACCGATCGGTCGCATACGACCCCCCTCGGACGGTCAGGCATGATCGCCGTCGGCGTCGGCAGGCGGGACGGGACGCTGACTGCCAGTAACGGAAATCGCGTAATGGCAGTTGCCAGGACGGGGAGCCAATTTCTCGACGATTAAGCAACGATATGTGGCCGGCTTGATCCGGCCGGCGCTACGGCAACGGCGGCCGCGCTTCCGGGCCGCGCAGCCGGGGCAGCAAAATCATATCCCATGGACTGGGCATTTCCCCAACCGGCACATGCACCAAGGCCGGGGCATTCAGCGAAAAGGCTGTTTGAAGCGCCTTCTCCAGGCCCTCAGGAGAACCGGCGCGGAACGCCGCGATGCCGAAGCTTTCGGCAAACCGTACGAAGTCAGGGTTCGTCAGGTCACAAGCGATCAGCCGATTGCCGTACTGCTGCGCTTGAATACGTCGGACGTTGCCGAAGGCCGCGTCATCGAACACCACGACCACGACCGGCAGCCGGTGGTGCATTGCCGTCGCCAACTCGGCAGCCTGGAACATGAACCCGCCGTCCCCAGTCGCCAGCACGACCTTTCGACCCGGCGCCGCCGCCTGCGCTCCGAGAGCTGTGCCATATCCCCATCCCAGGGTGTCCTGGTATCCCGGCGACAGGAACGTCCGCGGCGCGTGCACCGGCAGCGCCAGACGGCTGGCGAAGCCGATTTGTGTCACCTCCTCCACATAGATACCGTCTGCCGGCAACGCCGCCCGGATCGCCCGCAAATATGCCATCGGCGGCTCCTGCCGCCTCAGCCGCTCGGTGAACGCGGCACGCACCGCCGGCAGATCGGGGTTGGGCTGGCCCGCCACGCCTTTCGCCCGCAACTCCGCGAGCAACGCCGGCAACGTCACCGCCGCGTCGCCCAGCAGCCCGCAGGCCGGGCGGCGGAAGCGGCCGATCGCCTCGGGGTCGATGTCCAGACGGATCACCGGCAAGTCATCATCCACGCCCCAGTTGCTCTGCTGCCAGTAAAGCCGCGTGCCAACGGCAAGCACCGCGTCGGCGGTCCGCCAAAGACCATGGCCTTCCGTGAAGGAGACTGCCAGCGGATGCGACGTCGGGATCACACCCCTGCCCCGCCGGAACGACGACACTGGCGCCTGAAGCAGTTCCGCAACCGCCTGCACCTCCGGCCCAGCGTCCAGCGCCCCACCTCCGACCACGATCAGCGGTCGCCGCGACCTCGACAGCAGCTCAGCGGCGGCCGCAATCGCCGCCGGGTCGGCGCAAGGGGCGGCATATGCGATTGGGGAGGTCAGCGCGACTTCCGCTACCTGCCCCCATACGTCGATGGCACATTCCAGCGCGACCGGCCCGCACCGCCCCGACGTCGCGAAGGCAATGGCCTGAGCGACGCGCAGGGATGCCTCCTGTGGTGAACGGATGCGCTCGCCTTGTTTGACAATGTGCCGCAGTAGCCCGATCTGATCATGGATTTCGTGCAGGTGGCCATGCCCTTGGTCGATGGCGAAAGACGGGATCTGACCGGCCAGCGCGATCACCGGCGCACCCATGGCATAGGCCAGCAACAGCGCCGCCGAGGCGTTCAGAATGCCCGGCCCCGGTACCACGGCGAACGCCTGCGGCTTCCCTGTCACCAGCGCCGCCCCAAGCGCCATATAGGCAGC